>DASYRS010000041.1:0-4367 GCA_036004205.1 Dongiaceae bacterium | reverse complement strand
AGGCGCGGGTGCTTACGCTCGCGGCGATGCGCGACCGAGGGCAGCAGCGGCTCCAACGACGTCACCATCTCGGCCAGCACGCCCGGCGGCATCTGGCCGCCGATGACGATGGTCTCCGGATCGAACAAGGATTCCAGCGTCTGCACCGCATGGCGCAGATGGCGCACCGCCTGGGCGATCCAGGGGCGGATGCGCTTGTCGTCCGCTTCGTACAGGCTTTGCAAGTGATCGAGCAATCCTTCGCGCCGCGGATCGATTCCGAGATGCCGGCACAGCGCGAGCAGCGAGGCGTAGTGCTCGATCGCTTCGGGATTGCCGGTGCGTGCGGCGGCGGAGACCACCTGGCCGATCTCGCCGGCATTGTTGGCGGCGCCGGAATAGACCTCGCCGCGCAGCACCAGGCCGGCGCCGAGGCCATAGCCGATGAAAAGGTGCACGAAATTCTCGAGGCCCGCCGCTGCGCCGTACATCTTTTCCGCGATCGCGCCGGCGGCGGCGTCGTTCTGCACCGTGACCATCAATCCGGTCTTCTCGCCCAGCCAGTCGGCGAGCGGGAAGTCCTGCCAATCCTGCATGCCCCACGGATCCTCGCCATCCGTGGTGCCGAACGGACCGGGCATGGCGATGCCGAGGCCCAGCAGGCGCGTTGCGCCGGATTGCCGCCGAGCTTCGACAAACGATCGCAGCTCGGCGATCAGCTTCAGCAGGGCCGCGCTGCCTTTCTTGGGCCCGCCGGCGGGAAGCTGCCGTTGCCGCCGCGCCAGCGGCGCGCCGGCCAGGTCGACGACCACGCCCAGCATCTGATGGCGATCCAGCTGGACGCCGATGGCGCATGCGCCTTCTGGCAGGATGCGATAGGGGCGGGCCGGCTGGCCACGGCCCTGCCGGCGCGGCTCGTCCGCCGTCACCAGGCCGTCCGCCTGCAGGCTGTCCACGATGTTGCTGACGGTCTGGGGGGTCAGCTGGGTCGCGCGCGCCAGGTCGGCGCGGGTCAAGGCACCGTTGATCCGCAGCGCATCGAAGATCACGCGCCGGTTATGCGCGCTGGCGCCGTCCAGATTGGTGCCGGCGACGGCCCGGATCGGACGCTTGGCGGTGGGTCGCTCGGGTGTCGAAATGGGCGTTGACATCAAACCCGTCCTGTCGGACTATTACTTAAGTCAATTGAATTGAAATATTCAAGAGACTTGTCGGACGGCACTTGGGGCGGTGTGATGATTTCCGACAAAAGGCGCGCGAAAGAAGCCTCAACCGACAGCGGAGGGACTGACATGTCGAAGACGATTGCGGCGACGGCCCTATCGGCCGTCCTGGCGTTGGGCATCGCCGGAGCGGCGGCCCATGCCGAAACCACCATCAATGCGCTGTTCATGAGCCAGGCGGCCTATAGCGAACAGAACGTGCGCGACATGACCGCCGACTTCATGAAGGACAATCCCGACATCAAGGTGAATGTCGAATTCGTTCCCTATGAAGGCCTGCGCGACAAGACGTTGCTCTCGCAAGGGGCGGGCGCCGGTTACGACGTCGTGCTGTTCGACGTGATCTGGCCGGCGGAATATGCCGAGAACAAGGTGCTGGTCGACGTGACCGACCGCATCACGGCCGACATGAAGTCGGCCATCATGCCCGGGGCCTGGACCACGGTGGACTACAAGAACCACGCTTATGGCATGCCCTGGATCCTCGACACCAAATACCTGTTCTATAACACCGAGATGCTCAAGAAGGCCGGCATCGCCGCGCCGCCCAAGACCTGGGACGAGCTGCTGAGCCAGGCCAAGACCATCAAGGACAAGGGCATCGTCGATTATCCGATCGTGTGGAGCTGGGCCCAGGCGGAAGCGGTGATCTGCGACTACACCATGCTGCTGGCCTCCTATGGCGGCAGCTTCCTCACCGATGACGGCAAGCCCGCGTTCCAGTCGGGCGGCGGCGTGCAGGCGCTCGACTACATGGTCAAGAGCGTGGAGGAGGGCGTCACCAACCCGAATTCGAAGGAATACGTGGAAGAAGACGTGCGCCGCGTGTTCTCGAGCGGGCAAGCCGCTTTCGCGCTCAACTGGACCTACATGTACAACTCCGCCAACACCCCGGGCGGCGAGACCAAGATCGCGGGCAAGGTCGGTGTGGTTCCGGGGCCGGGCGTCGCCGGCAAACTGGATGCCTCTGCTGTCAACGGCTCCATGGGCCTTGGCATCACGGCTACTAGCAAGCATCCAGACGAGGCGTGGAAGTATATCCTTGCCATGACCTCGCTGAAGACGCAGGAGAAATATGCTCAGCTTAGCCTCCCGATCTGGTCGGCGTGGTATGACAACCCCAACGTGGCGAAGGATCAGGAACCCCTGATTGCGGCGGCGAAGGTGGGATTGGCTGCGATGTATCCGCGGCCGACGACGCCGAAATACCAGGAGCTGTCGACCGCAATTCAGCAGGCGATCCAGTCCGCGCTGCTGAAGTCGGCGGCGCCGGATGCGGCCTTGAAGGATGCCGCGGCGGCGTCCGGCCTGTAGACTGAGGCGCAACCGCGTTGGAAAGGGACATTCCAGCCGATGATCGAAAATCGTTGGATGAGCAGCCGTGCCTGGTTCCTCCCGCTGCCGCTGCTGTTCATCATGGCCTCGATCATCGGCTGGCCCTTCCTGCGCACCGTCTGGGTCAGCTTCACCGACGCGAGGCTCCTCACCGCGGGAGCTGAATGGGTCGGGCTCTCGAACTACCTGAATGCGCTCGGCAATCCCCTGGTGCAGTCGGCGCTGATCGTCACCACCAAGTTCGTGGTGTATTCGGTTTCGATTGAATTCTTCGCCGGCGTGCTGGCTGGCCTGCTGCTGGATCAGGAGTTCCGCGGGCGCACGGTGCTGCGCGCGCTGATGATCCTGCCCTGGGCGCTGCCGACCGTGGTCAACGCGACCATGTGGCGGCTGATCTATCAGCCGGATTTCGGCGCCCTCAACGCCATGCTGAGCCAGCTCGGGATGATCGACAGCTACCGCTCCTGGCTCGGCGATCCGCAATCGGCGCTGTGGGCGGTGTGCCTGGCCGACGCCTGGAAGAACTTCCCGCTGGTGGCGCTGATCTGCCTTGCGGCCCTGCAATCGGTGCCCGGCGAACTGAAGGCCGCGGCGACCATCGACGGCGCCGGCTTCTGGAAGAAGTTCCGCGCGGTCTATCTGCCGTTCCTCGCCGGGCCGCTGACAGTCGCCGTGGTGCTGCGCGCCATCGAGGCGTTCAAGGTGTTCGACATCATCTGGGTCATGACTCGCGGCGGGCCGGCCAACAGCACCAAGTCGCTCAGCATCGCGGTCTATCAGGAGGCGTTCTCGTTCCAGCGCGCCGGCAGCGGCGCCTCGATCGCCCTGATCGTGGCCCTGATCAGCGCCGTCTTCACCACCATCTACGTGACGGCCATGCGCCGGCAGGCGGAGGTGCGGTGATGAGCAGGCGCCGGCAGCGCATCCTCCGGTCGTGGCTCGTCTACGGGGCGGCCATCCTGCTGACAATCTTGATCCTGGCGCCGGTGATCTGGATGGGGTTGATGAGCGTCAGCAGCACCAACGACCTCACCACCGTGCCGCTGCGCTGGATTCCGGCGGAGTGGGACTTCTCGCGCTACGTCAAGCTGGTGACGATCGCGGAGAACAGCACGGGCGCGGCCTTCACCGCATCTCTGCGCAACAGCCTGGTGGTGGCATCGCTCGGCGCGGCCCTGGCCCTCGCGGTCGGCATACCGGCGGCCTGGTCCGTCTCGCGCATGCCGCGGCGGTTCTCCTGGATGCTGCATGTCTCGGTCGCGACTTATATGCTGCCGCCGGTCGCGCTGGTGGTGCCGATGTATTTCGCGCTCAGTGCGTTCGGCGCGCTCAATTCGGTGTTCAGCCTCGCCCTCATCTATCTCAGCATCCTGGCGCCGTTCACCGCCTGGCTGCTGAAAAGCAATTTCGACAACGTGCCGTTCGAGATCGAGCAGGCGGCCATGATGGATGGCGCGAACCTGTGGCAGATCATGCGCAATGTCACGCTGCCGCTGGCGGCGCCGGGCCTGACCACGGCGGGCTTGTTCGCGTTCCTGCTGGCGTGGGATGAATTCTTCTACGCCTTGCTGTTCACCTCGGACCAGCGCGCCAAGACCGTCACGGTCGCGATCGCCGACCTCGCGGGCGGGCGCATCGCGGATTATGGATTGATCGCGGCCGCCGGCATCATCGCCGCGCTGCCGCCGGTGATCATCGGGTTCGGATTGCAGAAGGCCTTGATTTCCGGCCTCACATCAGGAGGCGTCAAAGGATGAGCCCAGCCGGCAACATCACGGGCGAGGGCCTGCTCGCGATCGATCGCGAGATGGCGCGCCAGCATGACGATGC
>DASYRS010000040.1:0-5035 GCA_036004205.1 Dongiaceae bacterium | reverse complement strand
CTCAGGAAATCCGCGGTTTCCGGGCGTCCCGGCAGGCTGAGCCGTGCGGTCTGCGCCGGCGTTTCCGCGATCAGCTTGCCACGGCGCAGCACGGCAAGGCGCGTCGCCCGCACGCGGATCGCTTCGATCGGATCGGCCGCTTGCAGGATGACCAGGTCGGCGTTCTTGCCGGGCGCGATGCCGTAGCCGTCAAGCTGCAGGATGCGCGCGGGATTTTCCGTGACGGCGGCGAAACAGGCGCGCATCGCGTCCTGCCCGGTCATCTGCGCGACATGCAGGCCCATGTGCGCCACCTCCAGCATGTCGCCGGATCCCATGCCGTACCACGGGTCCATCACGCAATCGTGGCCGAAGGCGACGGTGATGCCAGCCGCCATCAATTCAGGAACACGCGTCATGCCGCGGCGCTTCGGGTAGGTGTCGTGCCGGCCCTGGATGGTGATGTTGATCAGCGGATTGGCGATGGCGTTGAGCTTTGCTTCCGCCATCAGCGGGATCAGCTTGCTGACATAGTAGTTGTCCATCGAGTGCATGGAGGTGAGGTGCGATCCGGTCACCCTGCCCTGCAAACCAAGCCGCTGCGTCTCATAGGCCAGTGTCTCGACATGGCGCGACATCGGGTCGTCGGTCTCGTCGCAATGCATGTCGACCAGCAGGCCGCGCTCCGCCGCGATCTCGCACAACGCGCGTACGGAAGCGGCGCCGTCCGCCATGGTGCGCTCGAAATGCGGGATGCCGCCAACCACATCGACACCGCGCTTCAGAGCTTCCTTCAGCAGCTCCATCGCGCCGGGAGAGCGGAACACGCCATCCTGCGGGAAAGCGACGAGCTGGAGGTCGAGATACGGCTTGACCTTCTTCTTCACGTCCAGCAGCGCATCGACCGCCAGCAGGCGCGGATCGCAGATGTCGACGTGGGAGCGGATCGCGAGCAGCCCCTTGGCGACCGCCCAGTCGCAATAGGCCAGCGCGCGCTCGGCGATCGCCTCTTGCGTGAGCAGCGGCTTCAGCTCGCCCCACAGCACGATGCCTTCCAGCAGCGTGCCGGACTGATTGAGGCGCGGCAGGCCCAGCGACAAAGTCGCATCCATGTGGAAATGCGCATCGACGAACGGCGGCGTGACCAGGCAGCCGTTGGCATCGATCTCCTGGCCGGCGGCCGCGTTCAGAGCCGGCCCGACGGCCATGATCTTGCCGCCCTCGATGCCGATATCGATGTTCTGCCGCCCGTCGGCCAAGGTTGCGCCGCGAATGATGAGATCGAGCATCGTGGTCTCCGTTCAGCGCTCGCCCTTGCGATAGGGGATCATCAGCGCCCGTGGGTAGCCGGCGCGCCGCGACATCGCGATCAGCGCCAGGATCGACAGAATATAAGGCAGCATCAGGAACACCTGATAGGGCAGATAGGCGCCCGCCAATTGCTGCAGGCGCAATTGGTAGGCGTCGAAGGCCGCGAACAGGATCGCGCCCAGCAGCGCCTTGCCCGGCCGCCAGGACCCGAACACCACGAGGGCGATGCAGATCCAGCCGCGCCCGTTCACCATGTCGAAATAGAACGAGTTGAAGGCCGACATGGTGAGGAACGCGCCACCAATGGCCATCAAGGCGCTGCCCGCCGCCACCGCGCCGATCCGCAGCAGCGTGACATCGATGCCCTGCGCCTCCACCGCCGCCGGATTCTCGCCGACCGTGCGCACCGCCAAACCGATCGGCGTGCGATTGAGCACGTAGGCGACGACGACGACGGCGACGAAAGCGAGATAGGTCAGCGGCGTTTGGTGGAACAAAGCCTCGCCCAATATCGGAATCTGCGACAGCACCGGGATCTCCAGCGGCGCGAAGGTCGCGATCTTGGGCGGCGACGTGACGCTCGGGAACGCGAGGCGGTACGCATAGTAGGTAAGCGAGGTGGCAAGAAGCGTAATGCCGATGCCCGTGACATGTTGCGACAGCCCGAGCGGCACCGTGAGGAACCCGTGCAGCAATCCGAATGCGGCACCAGCCAACGCGGCTATGAGGACGCCGGTCCACAGATCGGCGCCGTGAAAGACCGCGAACCAGCCGGCGAAGGCGCCGACGGTCATGATGCCCTCGATGCCGAGATTGAGCACCCCGGCGCGCTCGCAGATCAGCTCGCCCAGGGTCGCGAAGATCAGCGGCGAGGCGATGCGGATCGCCGCCGCCCACAGGCTCGCCTCGAAGACGATCTGGATCGCCTGCATGCCGCCTATCTCCACTTCAGGCGGAAGCGGGTGAACAGCATCGCCGTCACCATGGTGAGCAGCGCGGTCGCGACCATCACGTTGGCGATGTAGTTCGGCACGCCGACGGTGCGGCTCATGGCGTCGGCGCCGACGAACATGGCGGCGACGAAGATCGCGGCGGCAATGACGCCAATCGGATGCAGCATCGCCAGCATGGCGACCACGATGCCGGTGTAGCCGAAGCCCGGCGACAGATCGAGGGTGAGGTTGCCCTTGAGCCCCGCCACTTCGCTGACTCCCGCGAGCGCGGCCAGGCCGCCGGACAGCAGCGCCGTCTTCGCCATCACCCAGTTGACCGGGATGCCGGCGAAGCGCGCGGCCCGCGGGTTGAAGCCGACGGCCCGCATCTCATAGCCGAAGGTCGTGCGGGCGTTGATGAACCACACGACCAGGGCCGCTCCGATGGCGATGGCGAATCCCAGATGCAGGCGCTTGCCATGGACCAGCTTCGGCAATTGCGCGGCCTCGATCACCTTGCGGGATTGCGGCCAGCCGAGGCCCATCGGGTCCTTGAGCGCGCCGTCGAGCAGCATGCTGACGAACAGCACCATCACGAAGTTCAGCAGCAGCGTGGTGACGACTTCATCGACGCCGAAGCGGGTCTTGAGGAAGGTCGGCCCCAGCAGCAGCAACGCGCCGGCCAGCATCGCCGCCGCCATGATCACTGGCACCAGGATCGGCGCCGGCAGCGGCAACGCGCCGGTGCCGAGCACGACGGTCATGATCGCGCCGGCGTAGAGCTGCGCCTCGCCGCCGATGTTCCACAGCTTGGCGCGGAACGCGACGGCGGCGGCAAGCCCGGTGAAGATCAGCGGGGTCGCGCGGGTCAGGGTTTCCAGGAACGCAAATTGCGTCCCGGCGGCGCCTTTGATCACGGCGGCGAAGACTGCGAACGGTGAGGCTCCGCCCAGCAATGCCAGCAACGCCGCGACCACGAAGCTGGCGACCACCGCCACCAAAGGCGCGATCGCCCAGATACTCCTGGCGGCCTCGGTACGCGGTTCAAGCCGCATCGGCCTCACCTGCGAAGCCGTGCCCAGCCATCATCAGGCCGAGGTGACGGATCGTCACGTCGCTGCGTGCCATCGCCGGCGACATGCGGCCGCGATACATCACGACGACGCGGTCGGACAAGGCCAGCAGCTCGTCCAGGTCCTCGGAGATCAGCAGGATGCCGGCCCCGGCCCCGCGTGCTTTCAGGAGCTGCTGATGGACATAGCCGACCGCACCGATATCGAGGCCGCGGGTCGGCTGGTTGGCGAGGATGATGCGCGGGCTTAGCGCCATCTCGCGGCCCAGGATCAGCTTCTGCATGTTGCCGCCGGACAGCAGGCGCGTCGCAGCCTGCGGACCGGGGCAGCGCACGTCGTAATCGGCGATAATCCGCGTGGCGAAGTCGCGTGCGGCCTTCCAGTCGATCAGGCCGCGCTGCGAAAACGGCGGCTCGCGATAGCGCGCGGAGATGAGGTTCTCCTCCAGCGACAGGTCGCCGACGACGCCGACGGCATGCCGGTCCTCCGGAATGCGGGCGACGCCGTAGGACACCATCTTTGCCGGATCGAAATAGTGGATCTCCTGCCCGAACAGCGAGAGCGCGCCGCTGCTCGGCTGGACGATGCCGCTGACGAGATCGGCCAAAGCGCCCTGCCCGTTGCCGGAGACGCCGGCGATACCAATGATCTCGTTGCCGTGCAGATCGAGCGAGACGTCCTGGAGCCGCGCCCTGCCCTCGCCCGCGATCGTGACCTCGGCCAGGGACAGCACGATGGGGCCGAGGGGAATGGGCTCGACCTTCGGCTCCGGGATCGGGCGGCCGACCATCAGCTCGGCCAGCTCGTGACGATCCGTCTCGGCGGTGCGCCGCTCCGCCACCAGCTTGCCCGAACGCAGCACGACGACGCGACGGCTGACTGCCATCACCTCATGCAGCTTGTGGGAGATGAAGATGATCGCGAGGCCGCGCTCCACCAGCTTCTGCAGCGTGGCGAACAGGGCTTCCGTTTCCTGGGGCGTCAGGACGGCGGTTGGTTCGTCCAGGATCAGGATCCGGGCGTCGCGGTAGAGCGCCTTCAGGATCTCGACCCGCTGCCGCTCGCCCACCGACAGATCGGCAATGCGGGCATCCGGCTTCACCGCCAGGCCGAAAGTTTCCGACAGGTCGGCCAGCTTGGCACTTGCCTGGGCGTGGCGCGAGCGGGCGCGCCACAGCGGTTCGGTGCCCAGCACGACGTTGTCGAGCACGGTCAGATTGTCGGCCAGGGTGAAATGCTGGTGCACCATGCCAATGCCGCGCGCCAGCGCGGCCTTGGGTGACCCGGGCGGCAGCACCTGGCCGAATGCTTCGATGCTGCCCTCGTCGGCCACGTAATGGCCGAACAGGATGTTCATGAGCGTGGTCTTGCCGGCGCCGTTCTCTCCCAGCAGCGCCAGCACCTCGCCGCGATGCAGATCGAGGCTGATCGCATCGTTGGCCAGCAGCGGGCCGAAGCGCTTGGTAATGCCGCTCAGCCGGAGGACGATTTCGGTCGTATCGGCGGACTCAGACATGCTGACGGTTCCTCTTCCCCCCTTGTGGGGGAAGGATACGGAGGCTTGGTGAGCGCAGCGAACCTAGCCGAAGTTGGATGGGGGGTGACGCGGCACGGTGTTTGGTACGACGACATCCACAACGCGCCGGTGTGGTGTGGAGCGCTTCACCGCTTGTCGTCAACGATCGTGCGGCGACACCCCCCATCCCAACCTTCCCCCACAAGGGGGGAAGGGGCGCACCG
>DASYRS010000039.1:0-4308 GCA_036004205.1 Dongiaceae bacterium | reverse complement strand
AAGATGCCGGCAAGGAAGGTGCGCACGACCTGCTTGGCGCCGTCGCGCTCGACCGCCTTCGGATTGATCAGCATGTCGAGCCACAGGCCGTCGATCATGGCATCGAACCCGCGCGCCACCAGATCGGCATCGATGTTGCTGTAGCCGCCTTCGGTGACCAGACGCGCGAACGCCTCGCGCGTTTCCTCATGGAAGGAATCCGAAAGCTGCTGGCAGATCTTGAGGAATTCCGGGCGCCAGCGCGTCTCGCCCCAGAAGGCGTACCAGACCGTCACGCGCTTGCGGTTGGCGACCGTCCGGTGAAAGTCGGATTCGATCATCGCCTCGATCTGCGCGGCGGCGCCGGGGCCGGCATTGCGGATATTCTCGTTGGTCTGCCGGATATAATCGGCGACCAGGTGGCGCAGGGTCTCGATCAGCAGCACGTCCTTGCTGCGGAAATAGAAGTTGACGATGCCGACGCTGAGGCCGGCGCCCCGCGCCACGTCGGCCAGCGTCAGTTCGGCGAACCCGCGCGCGGCGATGCAGTCGATGGTGGCTTCCATCAACTGGACCTTTCGAGCTTCCTTGAGTGCATCGCGCGCCATGCCGGATGTCTTACACGTTCGGGGGTGGCAAGGCAATCAAGGCCAAGCCATAATCCTGGGCCGATAATGCCCGGCAATTCGAGCTAAATGGAGCGTGAGACAATGTTCGAGGCGAGTCTGCTGCGCGGCAAGCGCATCCTCATCACCGGTGGCGGCACCGGCCTTGGCCTCGCCATGGGGAAGCGCTTCCTGGAACTGGGCGCCAGCCTTGCGATCTGCGGCCGGCGCGAAGAGGTGCTGAAGCAGGCGACGGCGGAGCTGGAGCAGATAGCGCCCGGGCACATCGCCTGGCAGCGCTGCGACATCCGCGATGCCGCCGCCGTCGATGCCATGTTGGACGCGCTGTGGGCCCAGGGACCTCTGGACGCATTGGTCAACAATGCCGCCGGCAACTTCATCGCCAAGACCGAGGAGCTGTCGCCGCGCGCGATCGACGCGGTCCTCGGCATCGTGCTGCACGGCTCGGCCTATGTCACGGTCGGCTGCGGCCGGCGCTGGCTGGCGGCGAAACGCCCGGCCAGCGTGCTGTCGATCATCACGTCCTATGCCTGGACCGGCTCGGCCTATGTGGTGCCGTCGGCGATGGCGAAGGCGGGAGTGCTCGCTTTGACCCGCAGCCTGGCGGTGGAGTGGGGCGGCCGTGGCATCCGGCTGAACGCCATCGCGCCGGGACCGTTCCCGACCCAGGGCGCGTGGGAGCGGCTGGTGCCGCGCCCCGACATGGCGCATCGGTTCGAGACCAATAACCCGCTTGGCCGCCCGGGACGGCACGAGGAGCTGGCGAACCTCGCCGCGTTCCTGCTGTCGGACGGCGCCGGCTACATCAACGGCGAGGCCGTCACCATCGACGGCGGCGAATGGCTGCAAGGCGCCGGCCAGTTCAACTTCCTCAGGGAGCTGAGCGACGCCGATTGGGACGAGGTGCGCAAGAAGAAGGGGAAATAGTGCTCAGTCGCCCTTGACCCCATCCAGCTCCAGATCGCCCGCTTCGATCGCTTCGCGCAGGCGGGTGAGGCCGAGTTCGACCTCCTCGTACATCTCGCGCGACCGGCGCAGCTCGCGCACTTCGGATTCGCCGACCGGGCCCTTGCTGGCGTTGCCGAGGTCCATCAGGGTGGCGAGATAGCGGCCCTTCAGCTTGGCGACGATGCGCGCGACGCGCTGGATCTCGCCCGGCGTGGCGCCGATGACGGCATTGACCGTCTCGGCCCGCACATAGCTCTTCAGGTCGTGCTGCAGGTGATAGAGATATTGGCCGATATTGGGCGATCGGCGCTCCAGCGCGGCCTTGCGCGGAGCCGGATTGGCATTGGCGGGCGCGGCGGCCGGCTGCTCGCGCATCAGGCGCAGCGGCGCGGGCGATGCCTTGGCGGCGCCTTTCTGCGGGACAGGCGGCGTGGTTTCCTGGCGGGAGAACATGTTCAGCATGGCGGACCTCTCGAACCGGGTTCGGACGTCCTCAATGAAGCAAGCGTCGTGCCGCGCACGACGCCGGCGAATGGCTTGAAATTACAGCATCTTTGGAAAGCGCGGCGGCGCCCGGCGTGGCCTTGCGGAAAAATCTGCCGGGTCAGCCGAAGGCGAAGCGGTTGGTCGTGCGCTCCTTGGACGTGGCCAGCGCATCGCCGGCCCGGACCAGGAGATCCTCGGGCGTGCTGCCGCTGGTCGGATAGATCGCGATTCCGATGGCGGCGTTGATGGTCACGTAGCGGTCGCCATAGGCCGTCGGCGCCGTGATGTCGCTGAGGATCTTGGCTGCGACGATCTGCACGTCCTCGACCCGCGGCATGGATTCAGCCAGCACGACGATCTGATTTTCATCGAACTTCGCCACGGTGTCGCTGGCGCGCATCACGGCCTTGATGCGCTCGGCGAAGCGCTTGAAGAGCACGGGCATCGCCTGGTCGACAATGTCGGGCGACAGGCTGCTCCAGTCGAAATCGATCACCAGAACGGAGAAAAAGTCACGATTGCGCTGCCCGCGCCGTACCGCCAGCCCCAGGATTTCCCAGAACAGCATCTGCGTCGGTAAGCCGGAGACCGGATCGAGCGGCGTCAGGCGCGCCACCCTGCGTTGCAGCTCGTGGCGCGCCAGCGCATAGCGCAGGGCGCGCCGCAGCGTGCCGTAATTCAGCTCGGCGAGCGGCAGCACTTCGGCAGCACCCGCCTCCATCATTTCGCGTTCCAAATCGGGCGAGAAGCCGGGCGTCAGAACGACCACCGGAACAAACGCGTCCGGTCCGACGAACGGTCGCAGGCTCGCCGCCGTTGGCATGCCGCCGCAATCGAGCACGATCACGGCGCCCTCCATGTCGGAAGCAAGCCGCCGAGCCGCAGCCACGTCGGTGGCGGTTGCAAACTGGATGGCGCTACCCGCGCCGTTGGAGCAGGAGTTGCGGACAGCGTCGGTGGTCGCCGGCGAGGCGGAGACCAGAACGACCGATAGAGCGTCAGCGTGCATCGATCTCGAACGTTGCTTTCAGGGGTCGGATAGGAAAGGGTGTCATGACCCGGTTAATAACAGTTTAACCAAATTGATCCGATTGCCGTTCGATCCGAATCTTCTGGAGCGGGTGCCGTTCCTCGCCGGCCGCAATCGCGCCGATTGGCGGGCCGAGGCCATCGGCAGCGTGACCAATCAGACCTTTCGGGTCACCGCGGCCGAGGACGCCTATGTCGTCCGGATCGCCGGGCCGACCACCCGCTATCTCGACCGGGCAGTGGAGACGCACAACGCCAAGATCGCGGCCGACCTGGGCCTGGCGCCGCCGATTTTGTTCCTGGACGACACGCTGCTGGTGACCAGGTTCGTGACCGGTGCGCGGCCCTTGAGCGCCGGCGATCTCGACGATCCCGGACTGTTGGCCAAGGTTGCCGTGCTGCTGGCGCGGCTGCAGCGCAGCACTGTCCCGTTTGCCGGCGAGCGTCGCCCGTTCGGCGAGATCGACAAATATCTCGTCCGGCACCCCCACGCGCGCGCGGTGGCGTTGCGAGAGGCAGCACGGCCGGTTGAGGCCGCCTTGGCGCGCGCACCCCGGCCGCTGGTGCCGGCGCATGTCGATGCCAGCGCGCCCAATTTCCTGTTCGGCGGAGATGCCAGGCTGTGGCTGGTCGATTGGGAATTCTCGTCCATGGCCGATCCCGCCTGGGATGTGGCCTCGGTTCTGGGCCAGCGCTCAACCGATGACGATGCGCCGGCGCGCCGTTTCGTTGCCGACATCCTCGGCGATGCGGGTGACGCCACGATGGCGCGGGTCGCTCTGTTCAAAGCGGCCATGAGCCTGGTAGCGGGGAGCTGGTGCGCCATGGAAGCCGCCGCCCGGCGGGATGGCAAACTCATGCAAACGGCCGAGGCCTATCTCGATCGCGCCGCGGCTTCTCTGGCCGACCCGCGCATGAAGCACTGGCTGCAAGCCGTCGTGACAGAAGCTTGACAATACCCTCCGCGCTTCTCATGGTGGGCGCGCTCAACGGGGTGCCCAGGTGTCGCGTGTTGCCTGGGCTGAGAGATGCGATGCCGCATCAACCCGAAGAACCTGATCCGGATAATGCCGGCGGAGGGATCTGAGTTAAGCGAGATTTGAGCATCGCTCTCGATTTCCTCCGCCGCCTGGTGGAGGACATGATGACCTTGCGTCGTTGCGCTCTGCTGGCGGCGGTGATTGCAACCAGCGCAGCCGCGCCAGCGCCATTGTCGGCCGATGAGCCGACCTTGACGATC
>DASYRS010000038.1:0-3933 GCA_036004205.1 Dongiaceae bacterium | reverse complement strand
CGACTCCGCCCGCAGCGGAAGTGCGCAATATGGGCATTTACCTTTCGGAGTCAATTTGAAAACACACGAAAAACTCCGTTCCCGCCGATTTCGTTTCCGGCGCGAATGGAGTTGTGGCAATACCCAATTTCGAGACCGAATATAGGGGCCACCATGACCAAGCGCAAGCCGCCCTCCCGCAACCGCGAGAGGGGACCGGGAAGGTCCCGCGATTTCCAGAAAGATCAGGGACATAGGCCGCACCGGAGCGATGCGCCGCGAAGGCCGGAGCGGCCCGATGCGGCATCCCGGCGCGGTCCCCAGCGCGACGAGCCGCCCAGGGCGCATGCCCGCGAGCATGTAAGGGAGCGCGAGCAGCCCGGCGGACCCTACTGGTTATATGGACATCATGCCGTCACCGCCGCTCTTGCCAACCCGGACCGCAAGATTCTGCGCCTGGCCCAGGCGGGGGCCGACGAGGTTCCGACGGTGGAGGGCCATGATTGGGAGCAGGTCCCGCGCGAGGCGCTGGAAAGCTGGCTGCCGTTCGGCGCCGTCCATCAGGGGCTGGCGGCCAAGGTCCACCCCCTGCCCGACCACGGCATCGAGGACGTCATCGCCGAGGCCGAGGGGCTCGAGCACGCCCACATCATGATCCTGGATCAGGTGACCGACCCGCAGAATGTCGGCGCGATCCTGCGCTCGGCCGCCGCCTTCGGCGCCCTTGCCGTCATCCTGACTGAGCGCAACGCGGCGCCGGAATCCGGGGCCCTTGCCAAAGCGGCGTCGGGCGCGCTGGAGCATGTGCCGCTGATCCGAGTGACGAACCTGTCGCGCGCGATCGAGCTCCTGAAGAAAGGCGGCTTCTGGATCGCGGGCCTTGCGGCCGAAGCAACCCGGACCCTGGCCGAGGCCAAGCTGACCGGCAAGGTCGGGCTGGCGCTGGGTGCCGAGGGTCCGGGGCTTCGGCGCCTCACCCGCGAGCATTGCGACCTGCTGGTGCGCCTGCCGACCGGCGGGCCGATCGATCACCTCAATGTGTCGAATGCCGCGGCCGTGGCGCTGTATGAATTGGTGCGCAAGAGCGGGGATTGAGCATGAGTATCTTGAAGCGCGTCCTGGCGGGCCTCGTCGTCCTCATCGTCCTGCTGGTGGTGGTCGGCTATGCCCTGCCGCGCCAGGCTCATGTCGAGCGCTCGATCGTGATCAACGCCCCGCAGGCCCAGTTGTTCGACGCCCTCAACGGCTTCAAGCGCTTCAACGAATTCTCGCCCTGGGCCGCGCTCGATCCCAGCACGCAATATGCCTATGAGGGTCCGGAGAGCGGCGTCGGCGCCAAGATGAGCTGGACCAGCACCGACAGCAAGGTCGGGTCGGGTACCAACGAGATCGTCGAATCGACGCCGCCGGATTTCATCCGCACGCACCTCGATTTCGGCGGCCAGTTGGCGGAGGCCACCTTCAAGTTCGAGCCCGCCGATGGCGGCACGCGCGTCACCTGGGGGTTCGATGGCGACCTCGGCAACAATCCGATCGCGCGCTATGCCGGACTGATGTTCGACAAATGGATCGGTGGCGATTACGAGAAGGGCCTGGCGCGGCTGAAGCAGGTGATGGAGCAGAGCAATGCGGGATAATCGAGTTCTTTTCGCCGTCCTTCTCGCGACGCTGGGCGGCGTTCCCGCCTTCGCCCAGCAGACGGAGACCGATGCGCAATCGGCCGAGCGCTATTTCGAGCGCCTGGACCAGAAGAAGCAGGGCTTCTTCACTCTCGCCGACATGCAGCGCATCGAGGGCAAGACCTTCAAGCGCGTCGACGACAACAAGGACGGCGAGCTCACCCTGTCCGAATACAATTTCGGCATCCCGGACGAGCGCCAGGACGTGATCGACCGCTTCACCAAGCGCTTCCGCATGGCCGATGCCGACACCAACGGCCGGGTCACCATGGACGAGTACATGCAATTCTGCGCCAACGTGGTCGCCGCCGCCGACACCAACCAGGACGGCATGGTCACCAAGGAAGAGTTCGTGGCCGCCGCGGGCGCCGGCTCGGCGGAGTAGCGGCGGCACGATCACCGCTCAGCGAGCGCGCAAACATCCTCCCGCCTTAGAACAAGCGTCCCCTGGCGCGTCACTCTCTATTCCGTCATGGTCGTGCTTGGCACGACCATCCACGAGTTTGCCGGCCACGGCACTCCCTCGCCCATGCAAACTCGTGGATGGTCGGACCAAGTCCGACCATGACGGTGTGGTATATGAGCTCCAGTCAGGACATCGCAGCAGCGCGCTCATCGTCGAAGCTGCTCTCCATCACCCTCCTCGTCCTCGCCGAGATCGCGGGCATGAGCCTGTGGTTCGCGTCCGCCGCCATCCTGCCGGACATGGTGCGCGAGTCCGGGATCAATGCGGTGCGGCAGGCGATGCTGTCGAGCGGCGTGCAGCTTGGGTTCGTTGCGGGCGCGCTGGCGGTGGCGGCGAGCGGCCTCGCCGACCGGTTCGATCCGCGGCGGGTGTTCGCGCTCACCGGCATGCTGGCCGCTTTGTGCAATGCCGCGCTGCTGGTCGCGCCGATCGGTGGCACGATCGCGATCCTGCTGCGGTTTCTGACCGGGTTGCTGCTGGCCGGCGTCTATCCCGTCGGCATGAAGATCGCGGTCGGCTGGGGCACCAAGGATCGCGGGCTGCTGGTGGGATTGCTGGTCGGCGCGCTCACCGTCGGTTCGGCGCTGCCGCACCTGGCCGCCTATCTCGGCGGCGCGGATTGGCGCAGCGTGATCGTCGCGACCTCGACTCTCGCCTTGCTCGGCGCGTTGCTGGTGCTGCTGTGCGGCCTCGGGCCCCATCACGCGCGCGCGCCGCGCTTCTCCACACGCGCCATCGCCCTCGCCTGGACCAACCGGCGCATCCGCCTCACCTATCTCGGCTATTTCGGGCACATGTGGGAGCTGTATGCGATGTGGGCGTGGGTCGGGGCCGCGGCCGCGGCATCCTACGGCGCGCTGCTGGGCGAAGCGGAGGCCACGCGCCTCGCAAAGCTCACGGCGTTCCTCGCCATTGCGCTCGGCGGTTTGACCTGCGCGCCGGCAGGCTTCCTTGCCGACCGCATCGGCAAGGCGCAGGTGACCATCATTGCCATGGCGCTGAGCGGCTCGGCCGCCATCGCGACCGCGCTCAGCTTCGGCGGGCCGATCTGGCTGACCTTCGGGCTGATCATCGTCTGGGGGATCTTCGTGATCCCGGATTCGGCGCAGTTCTCCGCCCTGGTCGCCGACGCGGCACCGCCCGACCTCGCGGGCAGCGCCATGACCCTGCAGACCGCGCTCGGCTTCGCGCTCACCGCCGTCACGGTCCAGGTGACGCCGCTGCTGGCGCACGCTTTCGGCTGGCCCGCCATTCTGGCCGGCCTCGCGATCGGTCCCGTGGTCGGGATCGCGGCGATGATGCGATTGCTGAAGGGCTAGGCAGCCACCCTAGCTAGGTGCGCTCGCGATGGGCTGCGCCGATCCGGCCGGCCGCACATACGTCACGCTGCGGTGAGGTACGATCACCTTCGACTCGGTCGTTGTTCCAACTCTCCCGAGATGACTGTCGAGATGACTGCACGGAAAAATCCCGGCTCTCGAGGCGTTCGTCGCGAACCGTCACGCCCGAAACCCGCTGAATGCGCCGCCGGATGTACTGCATTGCCCTGTTCCTGATCTTCTTGAGACGCGGATGCGCGCCGATATGCGCGGCACGCACTCGTTGGTAAACAAGAATTTAGAGGAAAAGTTCCCCGCTCAGGGGATCAGGATGCGCGCGCCAACGACGCCTTCGCGCTCGCGGCGCCACAGCTCACGGACGCGCTGGTCGCACCGCAACAGATCGAACGCACTTTCGAAATCCCGGCCCGCCACCGCGCAGCCGTGCGGCACCATCAGCGGCACGGTACGCGCATCGCGCGCGGTTGCC
>DASYRS010000037.1:0-14902 GCA_036004205.1 Dongiaceae bacterium | reverse complement strand
GCTCTCCTGGTCGTGCTGCTTGCGCAGTTCGCCGCGCATCGCCTCCAGAGCCTTCAGGAGGGCGCCGAACTCATCATTGTGGCGGGCGGTGATTTCCTGGTCGAGATTCCCCGCCGCGATTGTCCTGGCTGCATCCATCGCCTTCTTCAAGGGACGCATGATCATGGTGAGCAACAGCCACGATGCCACCAGGATCAGCGCCGCAATGCCGCCGGTGATCATCCATTCCTCGCGGGCGGCCTGGGCCAGGGTCTCGCCGGCGGATTCGCGCGCCGTATAGCCGTCCGCCAGGATCATCTCGGTCAGCTCGTCCAGCGCCGTCGTCGCCTTGCCCTGCAGGACGGCCATCTGATTGTCGTCGAGGATCGTGGTCGCGCCGTTCGCATCGCCGCCCAGGCGGGCGATCGCAGCCGTGCGCCACTGGCCGATCACCTCGACCGCCTCGTCCACCTTGGCGCGCGATTCCTCGGAGGTGGCGCGTTCCTTGACGACCGAGAAATTGTCGAGCAGCTCCTTGATCTGGCCATCGAACTGCGGAACGGCATTCTGCCAATCGACCCGGTTGTCGAACTGCGTGGTGGTCTTCAGGAACTCGCTGGCATCCTCGAAGCCGCGGGCGGCGAGCTGGACGTAGTTCACCGACATGACCGGCCCGTCATACATATCGACCGCCAGCTTGCCGAGGGAATTGACCGTCTGTTGCGCGTAGAAGCCCTTGCCGACGAATATGCCGAGCAGAACCAGGCAGGCAACCAGCAGTTTGATGCGGATGGACATGAGGCGGTCTCTTCGGTTCGGGCGCTACTGCACCGTGATGGTCAACTTCATCTTGGGATGGATCGCGCACTTCACTTCGTACGTGCCGGGCTGGTCGAAGGTGACCGACTTCGCCTCGCCCGACTTGATCTGGCCAAGGTTGCTCTCGGCCGGCCCGTGGACCAGGACCGCGTGCGTGACCGTGTCGTCGTTGTTGAACTTCACGCTGTCGCCGGCCTTGATCTGCAGCGTATCGGGAGTGAACATCTTGCCCGCCTGGCCGACGGAAACCTCTTCGGCGAGGGCCGGATACGCGACGGCGCACAGCGCCGCCTGGGCGGCAAGGATGATGGCAGCGAGTCTCATGTGATCTCGTCCTTTTTTGGCGGTTACGGCAGGACCGGCAGCGTCATCGGGCGGTCCTGCCCGGTCAGCGTCTGCATGAAGGCGACCAGGTCCTTGGCCTCCTGATCGTTCAGCGCAAGCGGCTTCATGTCGGGATCGAGGCTCGGCCGCTGGATACCGCCTTCGACATAGTGGCGCACCACGTCCTCGAGAGTCGCCATCGATCCGTCATGCATGTAGGGCGCGCGCTGGTCGATGTTGCGCAGGCCCGGCGTCTTGAAGGCGAACTGCAGCTCCGGCACGCCGGGCACGATCTTGGCGCGGCCGATATCGTCGGTCGCCGACACCCCGACATCGTGGAAGCTGTCGTCGGTGAAGGTCCAGCCGGAGTGGCAGCTCGCGCAGTTCGCCTTGGTGTTGAAGAGGATGAAGCCGCGCTTGGCATCCTCGCCGATGGCCTTTTCGTCGCCCGCGACCCAGCGGTCGAACGGCGCCTCGGCGGAAACGATGGTGCGCTCGAAGGTGGCGATCGAGGCGGCGATGTTCTTCTCGCTGACGCCTTCGCCGGGGAACACTTCCTCGAACTTCTTCTGATAGCCGGAGATCGACTTCAGGCGATCGATCAGCACCGTCATCGGCGTATTCATTTCGCCCGCCGCCTGGATCGGGCCGACCGCCTGCTTCTCCAGCGATTCGGCGCGGCCGTCCCAGAAGAAGATCTCGCCCCACGCGCGATTGATGATGGTGGGCGAGTTGCGGGCGAGCGAGAGCATGTTCTCGCCGACCGCCGTCCTGTGCCCGTCCTCCCAGCCGAAGCTGGGGTTGTGGCACGACACGCACGCCTGCACGCCGGAGCGCGACAGCCGCGGATCGAAGAACAAGGTCTTGCCCAGTTCCGCCTTCGCCGGCGCGTAGGGGTTGTCGGCGGGAAACGGAATTTCAGTCGGCCGCACATAAAGCTTCTTCATGGCGGCGATATCAGCATCGCCGGGCTGGGCGGAGGCGACCTGGGTGTCGGCGGCGGCCATGCCCGCGGCGATGCAAAGCCCAGTGACACCCGCGACCATCGTGCTCGAACGCAAGAAACGACGCATGAAGTTGCCTCATCTGATAGCAGTCGCGAATCCCTGTCGCGCTTGAGGCGAGTGTGTGCAAGCGATGTTAAGGAACGCTGAATATCAACGCTGGATTGACCTATACTTGCGGATGTAGGCGCGCGGCGAATGAGTGGTTTGATCGCGTCTGCCAGCGATTTCCTTATATCCTTCGCATTAGCGCGCCGTTTGTCGCGAGGCGATGGCGCGTGCGCGAGTCAGGATCATTGTCCGATTGCCGCGCACGCAAAATGCAAACGCGGCTTGCGGAAACGGCGCTGGAACAGGAGATCATTCGCATGCCAACGCGCGCGGCCGTATCCGAACGCGGCGGCGCGCGAAATCCTCGTCCGTCTTTGGACATGGTTGGCGGCAAGCGGTGATACGATTTTTTTCGCGTGGTGGATCGGATGAGGGCCGTACCGCATTGGGCTTCGGGATCAAGCCCTCCGCATTAAGCCCCTCCGCATTAGGCGTTGTCAGGAGGGGTTAATTCCGATACCAAGGAATCCGCCTGGAAGCGACGGTTTTCCTCTTGGGCGCGCCGTTTCTAGGACCTATGTCCGGTGATTTCGGAGGCAATACACAAAATGACGTCGCCGCGGGCTCCCAAGCCGGCCGTCAGTTTCGAGTTCTTTCCACCCAAGACGCCGGCTGCGGAGGCGCAGCTATGGGCGGCCATCCGGGCGTTGGAGCCTTTGCTGCCGGATTATGTCTCCGTCACCTATGGGGCGGGCGGCGGCACGCGCGACAAGACCTATGAGACGGTGACGCGCATCTTCGCCGAGACGCATCTGCGCCCGGCCGCGCATCTGACCTGCGTCGGCCAGAGCCGGGCGGAGATCGAGGAGCTGCTGCGGCTCTATTGGACGGCGGGCGTGCGGCACATCGTGGCGCTGCGTGGCGACCCGCCCGCCGGCGGTCCCTATCAGCAGCATCCCGACGGCTTCGCCAACGCGGCGGAGCTGGTGGCGGGGATCAAGCGCGTGGCGAATTTCGAGATCAGCGTGGCGTGCTATCCGGAAACCCACCCACAAGCGAACTCGCCGCAAGCCGACATCGACAACCTCAAGCGCAAGTTCGACGCCGGCGCCGACCGCGCCATCACGCAATTCTTTTTCGACAACCAGAGCTATCTCGATTTCCTGGAGCGGGCGGCCGCCGCGGGTGTGCATGGCTCGATCGTGCCGGGCATCCTGCCGGTGACGCAGTTCGCGCAGATGACGCGCTTCGCCGCGATGTGCGGCGCCAAGGTGCCCGACTGGCTGGCCGACCTGTTCGACGGGCTGGACGAGGATCCCGACACCCGCCGCCTGGTGGCCGCGATGGTGGCGACCGAGCAGATGCGCTCGCTGCAGGCCTCTGGCATCAACGAGTTCCACATCTATACGCTGAACCGCGCCGACCTCACGCTCGGCATCTGCCGCCGCATGGGCCTGAAGCCCGCCCAGCTCATGGGCGTGAAGACTCCGTTCTCGGATGCGGTACCGCCGCTGCAGCGCGATCCCAATTTCCGCTGATCAGAGCCCCCGCAGGAACTGGATGAGCTGGTCGCGCTTTTCCTGGTCGTTGTCGGTCCGCAGCTTGGTCCAGATCGGGTAGTGATCCGACAGCAGGTAGGTGATTTGATCGTCGGTGTTGCCGGGGAACAGCTGCTGGCCGATCCCCTCCCAAGCCTTGAGCACGCCGCCGTCATTGGTGAAGGAGCGGAAATCGGTGAATTTCGGCAGATAGAGGATGTGATCGTAGTGCGATGTCTGGTTGGAGTTGGTTGTCACGGTCCGCAGCGGCTCCGGCATCTTCAATCCCTGCCCCAGCAATTCGTCGATCATGTCCTGGTCCTTCGTGTTGAAGTCGCCGAAGACGATGACATCCGTATCCGCAACGTTGGGCCGCGACGTCTTGGTCTCGAGCCATTGCCGGAACCGTCCGATCTCCGCCTTGCGTGCCGCGTCGCTGTCGCCCCAGCGCATGTGCGCCGACAGCGCGATGAAATCGAAATTGCCGGCGCAGAACGAGGCCATGTAGGGCGGACGCCAGAACGACTTGTCGTAGACGTATTCCTGATCGACCTTGTTGCGGTTGGGCGTGACATTGCCGGCGAAGCCGTTGAACTGCACGGCGCGCGTGTCGAAGACAAAACCGAGGCGCTCCCAGTTGCCGCCCCAATCGTCGACCGAGTCCGAATAGACTGCATCCCAGTACGGGCCGAGATAGCGCAGGACTTCCGCAAGGTCAGCCATGTTCTCCCGCAATTCGACGATCGCGATCAGGTCGAACTGGCCGAGAATCTCGGCGATCAGGTGAAGGGCCTTTTTCGGCCGCGGCTTCCTGCCGAACTCGCGAATATTCCACGACGCGATGATCAGGGTTTCGTCCAGCTTGGACGACGCGACATTGCCGGCCGCGATCTTCGTCGAAAGCAACTGCAGTGCCTCGGCGGTCTCGAGATCGATCGTTCCATGTTGCATGGCGCCCTCCTGGTGCGGGATCCCATCCAGTCTAGCCGATCGCCGGGTACGCAGGCAGCATCTATTGATTGCAGGGCAGTGAAATCTTAACCCATTAGTTAATACCGCGCCCCGCCGAATCCCGCCGAAGCGCGGGTTTACTCTGCCCGGCCACTTTGCTAGCTTCCGCGCCGATTTTTCCGACACTTCCAACGGCTTGATTCCATGAAAATCAACGGCAATGCCATTCGCCCCGGCAACATCATCGAGCATCAAGGGCGGCTGTGGCGCGCGGTGAAGACCCAGCACACCCAGCCCGGCAAGGGCGGCGCCTATCTGCAGGTCGAGCTGAAGGACATCCGCGACGGCACCAAGCTGAACGAGCGGTTCCGCTCCTCCGAGACGGTGGAGAAAGTTCGGCTGGACGAGCATCCCTACCAGTTCCTGTTCTCCGCGGGCGACGAATACACCTTCATGGACCAGGACACGTTCGAGCAGATCACGCTCAATTCGGACCTGATCGGCGAACCGGCGGTGTTCCTGCAGGAAGGCATGGTCGTGACGCTGGAGAGCTACGAGGGTTCGCCCATCTCGGTCGAGCTGCCGGAGACCGTCACCATGAAGATCGTCGAAGCCGACGCCGTGGTGAAGGGCCAGACCGCCTCTTCCTCCTACAAGCCGGCTACGCTGGAGAACGGCGTGCGCGTGATGGTGCCGCCGCACATCGGATCCGGCACGCGGATCGTGGTGAACACCGCCGATTCAACTTATGTCGAGCGCGCGAAGGATTGATCTGGGGATTGATCCCTGGATTGACCGCGCTCGGTCTTGCTTCTGCTATTTGAACACCTGAACTGGATTCTCGAATGACGCCGCGCTCGGCCCTTCTCAACGTCATGACCAAAGCCGTCGACAAGGCGGCGCGCGCGCTGAAGCGCGATTTCGGAGAGGTCGAGCAGTTGCAGGTGTCGCAGAAGGGGCCGTCGGACTTCGTCTCCAACGCCGACCTCAAGTCCGAGCGCATCCTGCGCGAGGAGCTGTCGAAGGCCCGCCCCGCCTTCGGCTTCCTGGCAGAGGAAAGCGGCAGCCAGGCCGGCAGCGACGGCGAGCATCGCTGGCTGATCGACCCGCTCGATGGCACCACCAACTTCCTGCATGGGCTGCCGCACTTCGCCATCTCGGTCGCGCTGGAAAAGGCCGGCGAGATCGTGGCGGGCGTGATCTACGATCCGATCAAGAACGAGATGTTCGTGACCGAGAAAGGCGGCGGCGCCTTCATGAACGACCGGCGGCTCCGGGTCTCCGCCCGCAAGTCGCTGGGCGACAGCCTGATGGCGACCGGCATTCCGTTCCGTGGCAAGGGCGACCCGGCGACCTTCGCCCGCCAGCTCCAGTTCGCGATGCGCGAGACCGCCGGCGTGCGCCGCTTCGGCGCTGCCTCGCTGGATCTCGCCTATGTGGCGGCCGGGCGGTACGACGCGTTCTGGGAAGAGGGCTTGGCGGCCTGGGATGTCGGTGCCGGCATCCTGCTGGTGCGCGAGGCCGGCGGCTACGTATCCGACCTGAAGGGCGGCCAGACGATGCTCCATGGCGGCTCGATCCTCGCCACCAACGGCCTGCTGCACGCTCCCATCCAGGGCCTGCTGACGCCGCACTGACAGGGCCGCCTCAGCTTCGCCCCAGGCTGTCCGAGAGGCGGATTTTCGCCACATTTCGGGCTGAGACCTAGGCCACAGCGTCGGCCTTGGCGGGGCCAAAGCCGGTTGTGGGAGCGTTTTCTGATCGGCTATAGTCGGCCGCTGCCGCAATGCGGCTCGGGTGAGGCTGAATTAAATATAAATGTCCAGGGGTTACACGATGAACCGGAACTGGCACAGGCGCGCCCTTGGCGGCCTACCGATTCTGTCTGCCGCTTTGCTGTCGGCCGTCGGTCTCATGTGGGGTGGGATGTGGTCGAGCGCGGCTGCCCAGACCTATTCCGGCACCTCCAACGAGGTTGTCGTAAACTACGATGTGCTGAATACGCTGCCCGGCCAGCCGGCACAGTCCAGCAACGCGCGCGCGGGCGCAGCGCCGAAATCGCAGTTCATCCCCGGCTATGCCCCGAATGCAAATGCGTACGGCGTGCAGCCTGCCTTGCCGGCCTATTCGCCGTACGGCACCTACCAGCCGAGCGTGGCTCAGCCGGCGCCGCTGGCGCCGGGCCTTGTGGGGGCGCTCGCCGCCCCGCCAGCCGGAACGCCCTCCAGCGTGCTGACGACGGTAGGGCCGGACGGCCGGCCGATCACCCCGATCAAGCTGAAAAGGCCAGGTTCCGGAACCCAGAGCGCGCAGAAGCCGAAAAAGAAGGAATATGCCGCGCCGGTGCAGAAACCGGAGGCGTCGGATGCGGCGGCGCCTGCGGATGCCCAGGTCGCGGCGGTGACCCCGCCGACCGAACCGGCCGAAGTCCCGGCCGAGGTGCCGATGCCCGAAGGGACCCCGCAGGCTCCCGCGCCCGGCGAGAATGCCGATGCGCCTCCGGCCCCCGCGGTCGAGACTCCCGAGGCGCCGGCCGAGGCAGCCATGCCGGCCGAGACGCCCGCCCCGGAACAACCCGCGGAGCAGCAGCCGGCGGAAGAGCAACCGGCCCAGGAACCGGCCGCCCAGGAGCAACCGGCTGCCGAACCGACACCGCCGCCGGCCGAAGGCGAAGCGGCCAAGAGCGAGGAGCAGCCGGCCGAGGAAGCGGCCGCCGAAACGCCAGCGGAGCCCGATCCCGGCCAGCCCGCCCCGCCGATCCCGCAGGGCGGCATCCGCATCGTGTTCCCGACCGAGCTCAACGAGGTGCCGAGCGAGGCCAATGCCGCGCTCGACGATCTGGCCGCCCAGATGCAGGCCGACGAGAACATGCGCATCCAGATCATGTGCTATGCCAGCGGCAACGCGGACACCGAGAGCAAGGCGCGGCGCAAATCGCTGGCGCGCTGCATCAACATCCGGCAATACCTGTTCAAGAAGGACGTCAGGACCACGCGCATGGACGTGCGCGCGCTCGGCCTGAAGTCGGAAGGACAGCCGGCCGACCGCGTCGACATCGTCCCGGCCAGTTCGTGACCGGCGCCGCCCGAACAAATCGAAATTCAAGAAGGGTCCCCTTCCCCCGCAAGGGGGAGGGCCGTTGTTTGAGGTACGTGGAGTATCCCGGCTCATGAGCCGCCCGACGACTCAGCTCCTCTGGATGGTGGTCGGCCTGATTGCCGCGGGCGGGGTCGTGTTCCTGTTGTGGGACCGCATCGTCGCGTCGTTCCTGCACAATCCAGCGCTCAACTCGGGCATCCTGGTCGTACTGCTGGTCGGCACGATCTTCGTGTTCTACCAGGTCGCGCGCCTCACCACCGACATCAACTGGATCGAGAATTTCCAGCGCGGCGGCAATCCCGGCTCGTTCGCGCAGCCGCGCCTGCTGGCGCCGCTGGCCGCGATGGTGAAGGACAAGCAGCACAGCCGCCTCAGCCTCTCCGCCACCACGCTGCGATCGGTGCTGGACGGGATCCAGGCGCGGCTCGACGAGCATCGCGAAATCTCGCGCTATCTCATCACCCTGCTGATCCTGCTCGGCCTGCTCGGCACCTTTTGGGGCCTGCTCGGCACCATCAATGCGGTGACGGCCGCGATCACCGGCCTCGATCTGACGGGCAGCGATCCGGCGGCGCTGTTCGACGATCTCAAGAAAAGCCTGCAGGGTCCGCTGGCCGGCATGGGGACCGCGTTCTCCGCCTCGCTGTTCGGCCTCTCGGGATCGCTGCTGCTGGGCTATCTCGATCTGCAGGCCGGCCAGGCCCACAGCCGCTTCTTCGGCGAGGTCGAGGATTGGCTGAGCGGCCAGACCAAGCTCGGCAGCGGCGGCGCGATGGTCGAAGGCGACCAGCCGGTGCCGGCCTATATCCAGGCGCTGCTGGAGCAGACCGCCGAAAGCCTCGACAACCTGCAGCGCACGATTTCGCGCACCGAGGCCGACCGGCTGGCGGCCAGCAACAATTTCAAGGTCCTCGCCGACCACATGATCGCCCTCACCGACCAGCTGCGCGCGCAGCAGCAGGTGGTGCAGCGCCTGATGGAGACCCAGACCGACATGCGCAGCGTGATCGGCAAGCTGGCGGACGTGGCGCAGCACGGCGGCTTCGGCATCGATCCCAACAGCCGCACGCATTTGCGCAACATCGACGCCCTGCTGGCGCGCATGGCGGACGACATCGCGGCCGGCCGCCATAACGCGGTGCAGGAGCTGCGCAGCGAGATCAAGCTGCTGACCCGCACCATCGCCGTCGCCGCGGGCATGGAACAGCAGCGCAGCAGTTGAGGAACTGACCAAAGATGGCCCTCAGCAGAAGCCGCCACCGCCAGGTCGAAGCCTGGCCTGGCTATGTCGACGTCCTGTCGACCCTGCTGATGGTGATCGTGTTCGTGCTGATGATCTTCGTCATCGGCCAGCTGTTCCTGAGCCAGGCGCTGAGCGGCCGGGACGAGGCCCTGGCCAAGCTGAACCGGCAGATCGCGGAAATGGCCGACATCCTGTCGTTGCGCCAGCAGGAGACGGGAGCGCTCAAGTCCCAGGTGGAACAGTTGTCCGGCGCCCTTACCAAGTCCACCGCCGAGCGCGACGAGCTGCGCAACCAGCTGGTGGTGGTGATCGGCGAGCGCGATTCCCTGCAGGCCCAGGTCGGAGATCTGCAGAAACAGATGAAATCGTCGTCGGACCAGGTGGCCGCGCAGGCCGCCCTGACCGCCGAGGCGCAGAAGAAGCTCGAGGAAGCCTACAAATCGATCGAGGCGGACAAGGACAAGATCAACGCGCTGCTGACCGACGTCGCGGCCCTGCAGAGCCTGCGCGACGAGCTGATGAAGAAGATCGGCAATTACGAGACCGAGAAGGAAGAGCTCAGCACCGAGGCGCAGAAGCGGGTCGAGTTGCTGAACCAGCAGATCCTGGCGCTGCGCCAGCAGCTGGCGGACATCAGCAAGGCGCTGGAGATCGCCGAGACCAAGTCGAAGGATCAGGGCGTGCAGATCGCGGAGCTGGGCAAGCGGCTCAACGCCGCCCTTGCCAGCAAGGTGCAGGAGCTGGCGCGCTACCGCTCCGAATTCTTCGGCCGCCTGCGCGAGATCCTGGGCAACCGGGAGGATATCCAGATCGTCGGCGACCGCTTCGTGTTCCAGTCCGAAGTGCTGTTCGAAAGCGGCTCGGCGGATATCGGCGCGGACGGCAAGGATCAGCTCGACGTGCTTGCCACCACGCTCATCCTGCTGCTGCCGGAGATTCCGAAGGAGATCGACTGGGTGCTGCGCATCGATGGCCACACCGACGACCGGCCGATCAGCAGCTATGAGTTTCCGTCGAACTGGGAGCTGTCGACCGCGCGCGCGGTGGCGGTGGTGAAGTACCTGGCGAGCCGCGGCATCCCCGCCGACCGCTTGGCTGCAGCCGGCTTCGGCGAGTTCCGGCCGATCGACAACAGCGGCACCGACGAAGGCCGCCGCAAGAACCGCCGCATCGAGATCAAGTTCGACCAGCGCTAAGGCGGCTTCTCCATGCATATTCTGCGCGCCGTCATCGGCGGAATCGTCGGCCTCCTCGTCGGCTATTTCGGCGTGGCGTTTCTTTCCACCGTCGTCATGGGTTGGTTCGGCGTGTCGGACTTCGAGGGCGGCCGGGGCATGGCCGCCGCCTTCCTGTTCGGCCCGCCGGGCGGGTTGCTGGGGCTCGTGGGCGGCATCTGGCTGGGGCTCCGGCTTGGCGGCAGGCAACCGGCCGGCAAGGCGCTGAAGGGCGCCGGCATCGCGCTGCTGGCGATCGTCGCGATCGCGGCGGCCGGCTTGGCGATCCAGTATTTTTCCGTGCCGCATCGGCTGGAATATGACCAGGCCGGCGCGTCGCTGGAGTTCGAGCTGCGGGCGCCACCAAGCTTCGCCCTGCCGGCGATCCGGCCGCGATCGAGGCCAGGCTCGACACCGACCTCAACCAGCAGCCGGCCATCTGGAGCGATCCGGCGCTGCGGCGCGAAGGCGAGTGGAACATCCTCGCCGGCACGGTCGAGCTCTACTACCGCACCTCACGGAGATTGCTGGTGTTCAGGTTCCCCGATGGTCGCGACCGCATCTTTCGTCCCGACCTCTCGGCCAAGCCCGACCCGGAGCAGGGCTGGAGCGCATGGCGGGCGGTGGATTTCGTCGGCCTCGCCGGCCAGCCGCAGACCGTGAAGCCCGGCCTCGAGGATCCGCTCGAGCTGCGCTACCGGGTGCGGGTGTGGGGCAGCGAATAGAAAAGGCGGCGGCCGATGGGGCCGCCGCCCTTCCTTGCGGTTCGACTACCGGCTGACGCGCAGCTTGGACAGTGCGTCGCCGATTTCGTGGAACACGTCCTGGAGTGCAGCCTCTGTCGGCGCATCAAAGTAGTAGTCGTTGAGGCTTGCGCACGACTTCAGCAGCGCCTTGGAGGATTCCTTCACGTCAGTTCCAAAGCTGATCGTGTAGATGGTGATGCCGGTCGGGTTTTGCTCATCACCCTTCATTGCAGTGCAGATTTCCGCGAATCGGTTGTCCATCTCCAGCTCCGCCGCGCCATCCTCTACGATGCCGTCGATGCGACCGTCCCCGATCTTGCCGTATGCGGTGTAGTTATCCGGGTCGCGGTTGCTGGAATCGGAGTCCGATGCCTCGCCCGGCATGTCGTTGTTGCCGTCGGTCATGAAGATGACGATCTTATGCGAGAGCGGCGCATCATAGTCGAGCGGGAGGTCGTTAGTGTCCATATCTCCGCCCCATACCCCTTGCCATTTCGGAGATAGCAGGCGCCAGCCCCAAGACGCGCCCATGGGCAACTGCGTATATCCCCCAACCTGAAGAGCAGTAATTGCCGCGTCCAACGTCGCCTTGACGTTGGTCAGCGGCGTGATGGCATTCTGGGGGCAGCTCTTGTTCGCCGAGCGGCTGGAATTGACCCGGTAGGCGCCGTTGCTGGTCCCCGATGAGTCCGTGGGCCCGCGCCAGTTGTTGGTGCCGGTATTGTTGGAGCCGGGGTAGGAAGTATCGGGCGCAAAATACACCGGGAATCCCTCGACCGAGGGCGGATCGTCCGTGACATCGCGGCCGTTGGCTTCGCGCGCCTCGACGCAGCCAGCCCAGCCATGCGGCCTGAAATACCAGGTCGACTTGTTCGAGTCCATGTAACGATTGACGCGAGTCAAGGGATTCGTTGTCGTGCTCACTTTCGCGCTATCGATCGTGAGAGAATCGTTGGGGCACTTGACCGTTCCGCTGGTCTTCGATCCGGAGCAATAGATCTTGTCATTGTAGAAAGCGTAATTGGAGAGCCAACCGGTTCGACTCGTGCCGATGTTCACGGACTGCGAGAACGGCACGATGCCGATCCAAAGATCGTCGACCGTGGCGTTGCTGCCGAACATGATGTTCATCAGATCGTGTGCACCCTGCTTCATGGCGTCACGCTTCGTGCACGGATCGCACATCGAGCCGGTGACGTCGAGGACGAGCGCGACCTCGAGGCCGGTCATCTCGCGGGTGATTTCGGTGCGAGCTGCGACGTTCATGATGTCGTGACCGAAAATTCGCATGAAGGTCGTCGGCAGACTTGCCCGCGCCTCCAGCGTCACCACCATTTCATCGTCGGAGCGCACGAGATCGAAATCATCTGGGGCGATGGTCGCATCGACCGTGTAACCTGCGAAGTTCTCGTTAAGATACTTCCAGGCCTCGGTCTTCAACTGCGCGTCCGTCACGTTCTTGCTGACGACGGCGCCGGCGGCCAGTCCCGCCGCGTCCAGCGCCGCCTGCAGCTTCGATTGCGCCACCTGGCCGCGTCCCACGTCGACCGCGACCGCGACAGCGCCGACCAGCATGATCGCGCAAATGCCGACCAGCGGCGCGACCGCACCGCGTTCGCACGACCGCAGCTTTCTCAGGTTCTTGCCGATGATGCCAAGCTTCTTCATGGGCTTGCCTATGACGTTAGGGGGATCGAAATGGGGTTCAACATGGGTTGACGATCAGGGTGCCGAGACGCGGCTTGAACAAGGCGCGCCGATAGACGATGGATTCGTCGAACATCAGACCGGGCGCGATCGGCTTGTACTTGTAGAAGACCTCGGTCACGATGATGTTGTCCTTCGGCGCCAGCGTGAAGCCGGCCGGCAGGTTGGCAGTGGCATCCTTGATGCCGAGCCGGCTGACCGCGCTGAAGCCGCCGCTGGGCGGAAAAAAGCACTGCCAGTTCACCTTCGCGTCGGTTTCGCCCTGCGTCACGTAGATCGAGCTGATGATGATCTTGCCCTCGTCGGCGCCGAACGGGAACGGATCCATGATCTTGTCGACCGCGCCGGTGAGCGACACCAGATCGCTGTTGGTAACCGCGGTGGACTGCGCGATCACGTCGGACAGGGTCACCGAAAGCTTCTCCGCCTTCTGCGTCGACCAGATCTTGAACGTGACTTCCAGGCAGCCGATCAGCAGCGCGATCAGCATCGGCAGCGCCAGCGCGAACTCGATCGCCGCCACGCCCCGATTGTCCACCCGAAGTTTGCGAAGGCGATTCAGCATGAGTGCGCCTCTCAATAGGGCTCGTTCTTGACGACGGAGTACGCAACCAGATTGATGATGCCGTCGTTGCCGATGATGTTGCCGATCAGCGGGGTGAAGACCTGCCAGGGATACATGATCTTGTAGACGACGATGTTGCCGGTGGTGCCGACGCCATCTTTGCCGTCCTTGAAGCCGTCGGCATCGACGTCGGTCCATTCGCCGGCGTCGTCGGTGTCGCCGTCACCATTCTTGTCTTCGAGAAGGTCCGGCGAGGTGAGACTGTCGAAGTCGTTGAAGACCTCGTGCGTGATGTCGAGCTTGTCCATGTCGATCATCGGACCGACGCGGCGCTTGATCTCATCGTAGATGGTCTGTTCCTGGTCGAGCTCTGCTTCCTCATCGACGAAGCCGGTCTTGCCGAGGCGCGACGACATGTTGGTTGCCGCCTCCAGCGAGTTGCCGACCGTCATGGCCATCGAGAACTCGACGATGCCGACCATGAAATAGACGAGCCCAAGCGCGATGAAGGCGAACTCGATCGCCGTCGTGCCGGCTTCGTCGCGCCAGAGCCGGCGCATCGTCAGCCCCCGGCTCCATCTGCGGGGTTGCCGGTCTGACGCCAATTCCTGCCCTTTGGTACGGTACTTCCACATGGCTTTGATTCCCGAACCGCCGATCAGATGCCGACGACCCAAGGCCGCGCTTTCGCTTGGTCTGGATCGATAAAATTTTAGATTCTTTTTTCTTTCAGATACTTAGTGGCCTATTTCTGCGCCCCAGCTCTTAAGAATGCGTTAAGAGCGGGGGTCACCCGGATGGGCAAGGCCACACTGCGATGTGCAGTTTGTGGGGAATTTGATGGAGGTTTGGTTAAACCTCCGATGAATCTTCAGAGCCGCTACTTCGGCATCTCGGTGCGCAGGCTGATCGTCGTGGCACTCATGAATGAGGAAATCGGAAACAGGAAGGTGTAGTTCGTGTCGGCGGTGATCGAGAGCGTCGATGCGTCGGACTCCACATCGACGGTGACCGAATCAGGGTCCAGGCCGGCGAGCGACGTCTTGACGAGGTCGGTGACCTCTTCGACTTCCAGCTTCTGGACAACGCCGGCGCGGACCGCCTGGTCGATGGCATACTGCATCGTGTTCAGCGTCCACATGTAGCGGCCGACATCGATGACGCCGACCAGCAGCGCCAAAAAGATCGGCGCGATCATGCCGAATTCGACCGCCGCGACGCCGCGCTGATCGCGGCCGAGCCGGAACAGGCGATGGCGGGCCGTGCGCCTCATTCGACCCTCACCGAATTCTTGATCGTGAGGGTCGCGGGATTGGAGAAGCCCGGAAATCCCAGCAGCCACGGGTGATCCTGCTGGACCGTGATCTCGATGTAGACCGACGCGACGGCAGCTTCTTCGCAATCGATGTCGGCACCTTCGGCGTCATAGCAGGCCTTGACCGCCGAAACGGTGGCCGCCGGACTGGACGGCAGGTCGGTCGATGCGCGTACGGCGTCCTCCACCGCGCTCACCGTGCCGCCTTTCAGCGCTTCCTGGATGCCGGCGCGCGAAGCTCCTTCCATCTGGCTGCGATGGCGCATGGCCATGCCGAGATCCGTTGCCCCGACCAGCATGATGATGAGGAGGCTTGCCACCACGCCGAACTCGATGGCGACGACGCC
>DASYRS010000036.1:0-14542 GCA_036004205.1 Dongiaceae bacterium | reverse complement strand
TGTCCGACTTGGAGAACACCCGCTTCATGGTGAAGTTCAAGGTAACGTCGGCCACCGTCTTGTAGTCGCGCCAGAGCAGGCTGGCATTGCCTTCGGAGCGGAACATGCCCGCCTCGCGCTCATCCACCACTTCGATATAGGCGAAATACTGGCACAGCGGCAGCAGCTCGTCGCGCAGGATGCTCGTGCAGGTCTCGCTGTCGCTGGGGTAGTTGTCGCCGTCCGAGGCCTGCGCGGCGTAGATGTTCCAGGCGTCGGTCGGATAGCGCTCCTCGATGATGCGCTTCATCTCGGCGAGCGCGCTGGAGACCACGGTGCCGCCGGTCTCGGCGCTGCGGAAGAACGTCTCTTCGTCCACTTCCTTGGCTTCCGAGGTGTGGCGGATGAAGACCACGTCGACATGCTCGTATTTGCGCGACAAGAACAGATGGAGCAGCAGGAAGAACCGCTTGGCGAGGTCCTTCATGTATTCGCTCATGGAGCCGGACACGTCCATCAGGCAGAACATGACCGCCCGCGCGTTCGGCCGCGGCGTCGGCTCGTAGCGGTTGAAGCGCAGGTCGACCGGATCGATGAAGGCGATCCGCCTCATGCGCCGATCGAGCTGCCCATGGGCGACACGGAGCTCGCCGAGCTTCTTCTCCTCCGCTTCCGTTCGGTCAGGCTTCGCTTCCAGCTCGGCGATGCTCTTGATGATCGTCGCCATCTCGTCCAGCGTTGGCCGGTGCAGCGAAATGCGCCGCGCCAGGCTGTGCCGCATGGTGCGCACCATGTTGATGTTGCGCGGCGAGCCGCTGGCCGTGAAACCGGCGCGCGTCGTCTGAAAGGCGACGGTCTCCTTCAGATACGTCTTGACGAGATCCGGGAGCTCCAGCTCCTCGAACAGGATGTCGAGATATTCGTCGCGGCTGAGGGTGAAGCGGAAATCGTCCTCGCCCTCGCCGTCCGGACTGCCCTCGCGGCTGCGCCCGCCGCCACCGCCGCCTTCGGGCTTGGGCAGCTGGTCGCCGGCCACGAACTCCTTGTTGCCGGGATGGACGTGCTCGCGGTTGCCGCCCTGGTTGGAATGGTGGAAGCGGGGTTCCTGGATGCGCTTGCGAGGGATGTTGACGACTTCCTTGGTGTCGACATCGCCCAGCGCCCGCTCCTTGATCGAGCGGACCACCGCTTCCTTGATGTTCTCCCGCACCAACCGGATGAAACGCTGCCGGTTGGTGTGACTTCTGCCTTTCGGGTTGAGCCGCCGGTCTACAATGTTCATGCGCTGCCCCTCATCGGGACCAGCCTCAGCCGGCCTTGTTCACCCGCATATACCACTCGACCAGGCGCCGCGTCTGCCGGGCGGTGTAGCCCCGGCTGACCATGCGCGCGACGAAGTCGGTATGCTTCTTCTCGGTGTCCTTGTCGCCCTTGCTGGAGAAGCTGATCACGGGCAGCAGATCCTCGACCTGCGAGAACATGCGCTTTTCGATGACTTCGCGGATCTTCTCGTAGCTGGTCCAGGACGGGTTCTTGCCCGCATTCGCGGCCCGGGCGCGCAGCGCGAACTTGACCACCTCGAAGCGGAAGTCCTTCGGGTTGGCGATGCCCGCCGGCTTTTCGGTCTTCGAGAGCTCCTGGTCCAGCATCTTGCGGTCGAACAGCTGGCCGGTGTCGGGATCCTTGAAATCCTGGTCCTCGACCCAAGCGTCGGCATAGGCGACATAGCGGTCGAACAGGTTCTGCCCGTAATCGCCGTAGCTTTCCAGGTAGGCCTTCTGGATCTCGTTGCCGATGAACTCGGCATAGCGCTGCGACAGCTCGCTCTTGATGAAGTCGATATACTGCTTCTCGGTCGCGTCCGGATACTGCTCGCGCTTGATCGCCTGCTCCAGCACATACATCAGGTGCACGGGGTCGGCGGCCACTTCCTCGATATCGAAATTGAAGGTCTCGGACAGGACCTTGAAGGCGAACCGCGTGGAGACGCCGTTCATGCCCTCGTCCACGCCCGCGACGTCGCGGTATTCCTGCATGGACTTGGCCTTGGGGTCGACGTCCTTCAGGTTCTCGCCGTTATAGACCCGCATCTTGGAGAACAGGTTCGAGTTCTCGTGCTCCTTGAGGCGCGAGAGCACGCAGAATTGCGAGAGCATCTCGAAGGTGCCGGGCGCGCACGGCGCCATGGCGAGGTCGCTCGACTGCACCAGCTTCTTGTAGATCTGCGCTTCCTCGTTGGCGCGCAGGCAATAGGGCACCTTCACCACGCAGATGCGGTCGATGAAGGCCTCGTTGTTCTTGTTGTTCTTGAAGCTCTGCCATTCCGCTTCGTTCGAGTGCGCCAGCACGATGCCCTGGTACGGGATCGCGCCCACGCTCTCGGTGCCGACATAGTTGTTCTCCTGCGTCGCGGTCAGCAGGGGATGCAGCATCTTGATCGGCGCCTTGAACATCTCGACGAACTCGAGCAGGCCCTGGCTGGTCAAATTGAGGGCACCGCTGTACGAATACGCGTCAGGATCGTTCTGGCTGAAGAACTCCAGCTTGCGGATGTCGACCTTGCCGACCAGGGAAGAAATGTCCTGGTTGTTTTCATCGCCCGGCTCGGCTTTCGCGATGCCGACCTGCTTCAGCTTGGACGGGAACAGCTTCACCACGGTGAACTTGGAGATGTCGCCATCGAACTCGCCCACGCGCTTCACCGCCCAGGGCGACATCAGGCCGCTGAGATAGCGCCGCGGGATATTGTACTTGTCCTGCAGCACGGCGGCCATGCGATCGGGATCGAACAGGCCGAGCGGCGATTCGAAGCACGGGCTCACCTGATCGCCGGCTTTCAGCACGTAGATCGGCAGCTTTTCCATCAGCGCCTTCAGCCGCTCGGCGAGCGATGACTTGCCGCCGCCGACCGGACCCAGCAGGTAGAGGATCTGCTTGCGCTCCTCCAGGCCCTGCGCCGCGTGCTTGAAGAAGCCGACGATGCGCTCGATCGTCTCTTCCATGCCGTAGAAGTCGGAGAAGGCCGGGTACTGCTTGATCGACCGGTTCATGAAGATGCGGCCGAAGCGGGCATCCTGCGCGGTGTCGATGACGACCGGCTCGCCGATCGCCGCCACCATGCGCTCGGCGGCGGTGGCGTAGGTCGTCGGATCCTCGCGGCAGAGCATGAGATATTCGCGGAGCGAGAACTCCGTCTGCCTGCGACTCTCGAACAGGTTGGTGTAGAGATCGAAGACGTCCGATTGGTGATTCATTGCGCACCTGGAATGTGATGACGTGACGATGTGTATGCAATTGCGAGGCCAGCGGCCCTGATGTCGGCGGCGCCGGCTTCGGCCATGTTTGGAGAGAGGATCGCCTCAGCGGCGAAACGCGCGATCGCGCGCGCGCGGAACCGCGCTGCGCGAATTGCCGCGCCAAATTTCGAGTACAGTCGAGTGATGCGCCGGGTAGCCCCCGAACGTCGTAGTCCGGCCCTACTGGCGGTCGCTAATCCGCCGCTGCGATGAAATGACGCCAACATCGCTGGAGCATCCTTGAACCGCTGCGCAACCGATCGTCGTCGCGTCGCAATGAACCAGCGCCCGGCTCGCACGCGAGCCGATGTCGAAAGTCATTGCCGTTCTCTGTGTCTCCGTTGGGCACATGCAACACGCTCCGACCTACCAACACGTCCCGGTCGCCTGGGTTCCGGGACGCAACCTACGCAAAGGCGGTCCAGCAATTGTCAAGTATGCGCTCTCCAGGCCAAGTCAAGTATGCATAGTTACGGTTAACGAATACTAAAACCCGACTCGGCCGAGGGTAAGTGTAACCTTGGACACGTCTGCGTGAGAGCAAAAAACTAAATCGATCGGCCGATCACAGGTCGTTCATCGTGACATGTGTGCAGCGTGCAACTGCGCAAATGTGGCACGAACGAACGCAAATGCGCCGCCGCGGCGCGCAAATGCGGCATCGCTCTATCCAAATGGCTAGCACGAATGCCCAGCGCGGAATTCTCCATCGCGCGCAAATCTCGCGCCGCGCGGCGTGAAAAACCCGGTCTCGAAGATCAATTGTGGCAGCGCGGTGCGGCAGGATGCGCGCTTTTTGCCGATGGCGTCCCCAACGGGATTCGAACCCGTGTCTTCACCGTGAAAGGGTGATGTCCTGGGCCCCTAGACGATGGGGACGCAAACGAGGCATGGCCGACCTTGCGGCCGCGGCTTGTTTATCCGCTTTGGCGCTCCAGATCAACCGCAACTAATATATTGAAATCGCTTAATAATTCAAGCCGGAAGATCATCCGGCCGAAAATGCCGCATCTTCGATCTGGATTTGCACCTGGTCGCGGCCCTGCCAGTTGTCGAGTTTCAGCCGCCCTGCGACATGCAGTCCCGCGCCCCTGCCCGCCAGCAGCGCGCGGCCCAGTTCCTCACCCGCGGCGCGGAATGCGATCGCCTTCAGTCGACCGCCGTCGGGCCCGGTGAGCACGCAGCGCACATGGTTGGTCCCGACCACGTCGGCCATCACCACGCGCTGCGCCGGGAACACGAAGCGCGGCTCGGCGTTGCCGGCGCCGAACGGCGCCAGGCGGTCGAGCGAGGCGATCAGGTCGGTGGAGGCCGCGCGCGCCTGCAGCGCGCCGTCGATCAGCAAGGTCGGCATCAGCGGCGTGCCGTCGAGATCGTCCTTGAAGCGCGCCGCGATGAAGGCCTGCAGCGCATCCAGATTCTCTTGCCTGACCTCGAACCCCGCCGCCATCGCGTGGCCGCCGCCCTTCAGCACCAGCCCCGCTTCGCGCGCGGCGATGACGGCCTGGCCGAGATGCAGGCCGGCGACCGAACGGCCGGAGGCCTTGCCGACGCCGTCCTCCAGCGCGATCACGCAGACCGGGCGCTGATAGCGCTCCTTCAACCGCCCGGCGACGATCCCGATCACACCGGGGTGCCAACCTGCCCCCGCCAGGAACAGCAGGTGCGGATTGTCGGCCGCCTGCGCTTCGGCCTGGCGCATCGCGGCTTCCTGCACTTCGGTCTCGAGCGCGCGCCGCTCCTCGTTATAGGCGTCGAGCTGGCGGGCGAGGTCCGCGGCCAGGATCGGATCCTCCGTCGCCAGCAACCGCGCGCCCAGATCGGCGCACCCGACCCGACCGCCGGCATTGACCCGCGGTCCCAGCAGGAAAGCGGCGTGATAGGCATCGACCCGGTCGTTGACCCGCGCCACGTCGCACAGGCTCTTGATGCCGATGTTGCCGCGCCGCGCCATCACTTTCAGCCCCTGGGCCGCCAGGGCGCGGTTGAGCCCGGTCAGCGCCACCACGTCGCACACCGTGCCCAGCGCCACCAGGTCCAGCCATTGCATCAGGTCGGGCTCGGGCCGCATTGCGCCGAACCAGCCGCGCCGCCGCAGCTCCCGATTGGTCGCGATCGCCAGCAGATAGACCACGCCGACCGCGGCCAGGTTGCGATGGGGCGAGCTCTCGTCGAGGCGGTTGGGATTGACGACGGCCCAGGCCGCCGGCAAGGCGGGCTCGGCCACGTGATGATCGGCGATGATGACGTCGATGCCGATGCCCCTGGCCTCCTCCAGCGCCACGAAGGCAGTTATGCCGCAATCGACCGTGATGACGAGGGCTGCGCCCTGCGCCTTCAAGGCGTGGAAGGCAGCCGCGTTCGGTCCGTAGCCTTCGCGCATCCGGTCCGGCACATAGAGCAGCGGCTCCTCCGCCCCGACGCCGCGCAGGAACCGCGACAACAGCGCCGCCGAAGTGGCGCCGTCGACATCGTAATCGCCGAAGATCGCGATCCGCTCGGCCCGCGCGACCGCATCGGCCAGGCGCGCCGCAGCCTGGTCCATGTCCTTGAGCTCGGAAGGATCGGTGAGCAGGTCGCGCAGCCGCGGTTCCAGGAAGCTTGGCGCACCTTCCAGCGACTGGCCGCGTGCCGCCAGCATGCGGCCGATCAGCTCCGGCACCTGGCAGCGTTGCGCGATGGCAAGGCCCAGCCGCTCGTCCCCCGGCCGCTCCAGCCAGAAGCGGCCGCACAAGGACTTCGCGACGCCGAGATAAGGAGTCGAGTCCGTCATCGGCGCCAATAGAGCGCCACGAGGGGCGGCCTACAAGCTCGCCTTGATCTTCCAATTGTGCTGCGCCTCGACCACCCGGACGGTGCCCGATTTCGATCGCATGACCATGGAATGGGTAGTCGCCATGTGCGGGCCGCGCCGCACACCCTTCAACATCGCGCCGTCGGTGACGCCGGTCGCCGCGAACATCACGTCGCCCTTGGCGAGGTCCTGCATGGCATATTTGCGGTTGAGGTCGCTGATACCGAGGCGGCGCGCGCGGCCGCGCTCGTCGTCGTTGCGGAACAGCAGGCGGCCTTGCATCTGCCCGCCGATGCAGCGCAGCGCCGCTGCGGCGAGAACGCCCTCGGGCGCGCCGCCGGAGCCGATATAGATGTCGACGCCGCTGTCGGGCCGGGCCGTCGAGATGACGCCGGAAACATCGCCGTCGGAGATCAGCATGATGCGCGCGCCGGCGGCGCGCACGCGCGAGATCAGCTCGGTGTGGCGCGGCCGGTCGAGGATGCAGGCGACCAGGTCCCGGATTTCCATCCGCTTGGCTTTGGCCAGCTGCTTCAGGTTCTCCTCCGGCCCGGCATCGAGGTCGACGACGCCCTCGGGCAGGCCGGGCCCGACCGCGATCTTGTCCATGTAGACATCGGGAGCGTTGAGGAACCCGCCCGCCTCCGCCATCGCGATCACGGCGAGCGCGTTCTGCGCGCCCTTGGCGGTGATGGTGGTGCCTTCGAGCGGGTCGAGCGCGATGTCGATCTTCGGCCCGCCGGCCCCGACCTGCTCGCCGATGTAGAGCATCGGCGCTTCGTCGCGCTCGCCTTCGCCGATCACGACCGTGCCGTCGATGGCGAGGCTGTTGAGCGCGGAGCGCATGGCATCGACCGCGGCCTGGTCGGCCGCCTTCTCATCGCCGCGCCCCATCAGGCGCGAGGCGGCCAGTGCCGCCGCTTCGGTCACGCGCACGGCTTCCAAGGCGAGATTTCGATCCATGATTGTACTCCCTGTTCAGTATCGGCGCGCGGCGCTGTCCGCCGTCACGCGAGTATCTCAATGGGCAGGACGTGCGGCGGTTCCAAAATGGAATTGATGCCGCCCAAACGCCGCACCACCCGGTCGATCGCCGCCTCCGTGGTCTCGTGCGTCGTCAGCACGACGGGCACGGTGTCGCCGCGGGCGCGCTGGATCATCGCCTCCAGCGACACGTTCTCGTCGCGCATCGCCGCCGCAATGTCGGCGATCACGCCCGGCCTGTCCACCACCATCAGCCGCAGGTAATAGGGCCCGGCGTGGCTGCCCGCGGGCGCCGAGGGCAGCTTTTTCAGGCTCTCCGCCGGCGCGGAAAATGCCGGCAGGATGCGGTCGCGCGCGATGTCCATGAGATCGCTGACCACGGCGGAGGCGGTCGGCCCCTGCCCCGCGCCCCGGCCGATCACGACATTCTGGCCGACGAAATTGCCGTTGGTGACGACCGCGTTATAGACGCCATCCACCTTGGCGATCACGGCAGCCACCGGCACCATGCAGGCATGCACGCGCTGCTCCACGCCGTGGGCGGTGAGGCGCGCGATGCCGAGCAGCTTGATCCGGTAGCCCAGCTCGTCGGCATAGGCGATGTCCATCGCCGAGACATTGCGGATACCGCTGATGCGCACGCCGGCGAAGTCGATCTGGCAGCCGAAGGCGACGCTGGTGAGGATCGAGAGCTTGTGGGCGGCATCGATGCCGTCGACGTCGAAGCTGGGATCGGCCTCGGCATAGCCCAGCTTCTGCGCCTCGGCCAGCACGTCGGAGAATTCGCGGCCGGTCTCGCGCATCTGCGTGAGGATGTAGTTGCAGGTGCCGTTGAGGATGCCATAGACCTGTTCGATCCGGTTGGCGGCCAGGCCCTCGCGCATCGCCTTGATGACGGGAATGCCGCCCGCCACCGCCGCCTCGTAGGCGAGCGCGACGCCGGCCCGCTCCGCCGCCCGCGCCAGCGCGGTGCCATGATGCGCGAGCAGCGCCTTGTTGGCGGTGACGACGTGCTTGCCCCTGGCGATCGCCCGTTCGACGACGGCCTTCGCCGTGCCGTCGGCGCCGCCGATCATTTCAGCCACCACGTCGACATCGGGATGATCGGCGAGCGCCAGCGGATCGGCAATCCAATGCACATTCCTGAGATCGAGGCCGCGATCCTTGGCCCGGTCGCGCGCCGAGACCGCCACCACCTCGATCGCGCGCGGACAATGCAGGCGCAGGATCTCGGCATTCTCGGCCAGCAGCTTCACGACGCCGGCGCCGACCGTGCCCAGTCCCGCGATGCCGACGCGCAATGGGCGATTGGGCGACCGGCTGTCGCCGCGCGCCGCGGCTGCCGCGTTAGCAGCCATCGGCGGCGCGGATCGGCTGCCCGATCCTTCCCTTGCTTCTCATGATGGGCCCTAAGTCAGTAGGCGCCGAGATAGACTTCGGCGCGCCGGTTGGCGGCTTCGCCGCTCGGCATCGCTTCCGAATAAAGCGGCTGCGAATCGCCGGCGGCCGCCGTCTGGATGGCACCCTCGGGCACGCCATATCTCATCAACTGATGCGCCACGGCGTTGGCGCGCGCCTCGGAGATGCGCTGGTTGGCCTGCTGGTGACGATTATAATCCATGCCGCTGGTGCGCATGCTCGCATGACCGACGACATGGACAACCCCGCCATTGGCGCGCTGCATTTCGGCGATCTGCTTCAGCACATCGCGGTCGTCCGGCGACAGCTTGGCGGAGCCTTCGCGGAAATAGATCAGTCCTACCGGCTGGCCGCCGACATAGGGCTGGCCGTAACCGCCGAAGGCCGGCGCGACCATGGCGGTTTGGGTCGGCGCCAGCGGAGCGCCGTCATTGGCGCCGCCGTAATTGGTGGGCGGGCTGGCGTAGGGCGAGCGATACATCGCCTGCGCCGGATTGTAGGCCTGGTACGGCGGCAGCACCGGTTGCGGGAAGGCTATTCCGTACGCGTCCGGCGACAGCGCGGCATAGTTCGGCCCATAAGCCGACGCCGGCATTTGCGGCTGGCGGGTCGCGCCCAGCGCCGGCGCCTGCACGCCGCCGGGCGATAAAGCGAGCTGACCTTCGGGCTGGAACGGCTGCGCGCCTTCCTGCGGAGCGCCGACCGGCGCCGCCGGCTGCTGCGGCGCGGCCGCCATCGGCGCGATCGGCGCTGCTTGGACGCCGCTGTCGGGCGCAGGCTGGCTCGTCGTGTCCTGGCTCGTCGTATCCTGGCTCGTCGTGCCCTGAATCGTCTGGCCTTCCGGCGCGGCGGAGTCCGGCGCTGCTTCCGCGGACGGCCCTGGTTCCATCGGCTGCGGCTCGGTCACCTCGGGCGTGGCGATCGGCTCGGCGGCGGCGGGTTCCTCGGGCGCCGGAGCCGGGGTTTCTTCAGGCGCCGGTGCCGGCTGAGCGTCCGATGTCTGTGTCTGGATGCCAGGCTCCGGGATCGGAGCCAGTTGTTCCTCGGGAGCCGGTTCCGGCGGCGGCGGCGGTGCGGCCGAGGAAGTCGGGCCGCCGACCAGAGGCTCGCCATATTGCGTGCCGCTCTGCGCACCCGACAAACCTTCGGGCGCCTGGTTCAGATCCTGGATGGTGGAGGTCGGCCGCTGGTTCGGAACGGTGTTCACGTCCGGGAAGCTGCCGCCCGATCCGGTGTCGGTGTTGACCTGGGTGCCGCCGCCGGGTGCGCTCGCCACGGTCTTTGGCACGTCGCTGTCGGAAGAACAGCCGGCGAGCAGCAACCCGGCGGCGAGCGCCGCGGCGCCAATCCCGCGCGATGGCAATGAAACGATCATGAGGTCAGCACCCCTCCCTGCTGGACACCCTGGTCGCGCGCGATACGCTTGTCATTTGCGACCGCCGTTCAACGACTTAGTGCCGAATCCTGAGCTTGCGCTACTATAGCAAAGATCGGCGAGCGTCGATTGCCAAATTCGGTCTCCAGCCGGCGCAAAATCGCCGGCGGGCAAGGCGTTGAAAAAACAATAGAAATTCTGAGAGGACGCATGAGCGACGAGAGCGGGGGAAACGGCCACATGGATCCGGCGGCCTGGTCGCAGGCCATGGCGCGGATCGCCGAGCAGTCCCAGCGCCTGGTCGCCGATTTCGTCCAGCGTAACCAGTTCCAGAGTTCATCGAGCGCCGACCCGATGGCGGTCGGCCGCGCCTTCATGGAGATGACCACCCGCCTGATGAGCGATCCGGCCAAGCTGATGGAAGCGCAATTCTCGCTTTGGCAGGACTACATGAATCTCTGGCAGTCGACCGCCAAGCGCATGATGGGCCAGGAAGCCGATCCGGTGATCGCGCCGGCGAAGGACGATCGCAGGTTCAAGGACGCCGCCTGGCAGGACAACCAGGTGTTCGATTTCGTCAAGCAATCCTATCTGCTGACCGCGCGCTGGCTGCAATCGACCGTGCAGAATGTCGAGGGGCTGGACGACAAGACTTCGCGCAAGATCGACTTCTACACCCGCCAGTTCGTCGATGCGATGGCGCCCAGCAATTTCGTGATGACCAATCCGGAGGTGCTGCGGGCAACGATGGAGAGCCGCGGCGAGAACCTGGTGAAGGGCCTGCAGAACCTGCTCGACGACCTGGAGCGCGGCAAGGGCCAGCTCAAGATCCGCATGACCGATCTCGAAGCGTTCGAGACCGGCAAGAACATCGCCGTCACGCCGGGCAAGGTCGTCTATCAGAACGACCTGATCCAGCTGATCCAGTACACGCCGACCACCAAGGAGGCCGCGAAGCGGCCGCTGCTGATCATCCCGCCCTGGATCAACAAATACTACATCCTCGATCTGAAGCCGGCGAACTCGTTCGTCAAATGGGCGGTGGACCAGGGTCACACGGCGTTCGTGATCTCGTGGGTCAATCCCGACGAGAAACTGGCCGCCAAGACCTTCTCCGACTATCTGGAGGATGGGCCGCTGGCCGCGCTCGATGCAATCGAGAAGGCCACGGGCGAAAAGACCGCGAACGTCGTCGGCTATTGCCTCGGCGGCACGCTGCTCGCTTGCCTGCTCGCCTATCTCGCGGCCAAGGGCGGCGCCGAGCGCATCGCCAGCGCGACGTTCCTGACCACCCTGGTCGATTTCAAGGAAGCGGGCGAGCTCACCGTCTTCATCGACGAGGAGCAGCTGGCGGCGCTCGAGGAGAAGATGAACGAACGCGGCTATCTTGAGGGCGCGGAGATGGCCAACACCTTCAACATGCTGCGCGCCAACGACCTGATCTGGTCGTTCGTGATCAACAACTACCTACTGGGCAAGGAGCCGTTCCCGTTCGACCTGCTCTATTGGAATTCCGATTCGACCCGCATGCCGGCGGCGATGCACAGCTTCTATCTGCGCAACATGTACCAGAAGAACCTGCTCAGCAGGCCGGGCGGGATCGAGCTGAACGGGGTTCCCGTCGACCTCACCAAGATCAAGATTCCGACCTTCATCCTCTCGACCCGCGAGGACCACATCGCGCCGTGGAAGGCGACCTATGTCGCGACCCAGCTTTATTCCGGGCCGGTTCGCTTCGTGCTGGCGGCGTCGGGGCACATCGCCGGCGTGGTCAACCCGCCGGCCGCCAACAAATACAATCACTGGATCAACACCAAGCTGACGAAATACCCCAAGAATCCCGACGAATGGCTGGCCGGCGCCGAGGCCAAGCCAGGGTCCTGGTGGCCGGAATGGCAGAAATGGATCGCCGATTTCGCCGACGGCAAGGTTGCGGCGCGCGCGCCCGGCTCGGGCAAGCTGAAAGCGATCGAGGACGCGCCGGGCTCCTACGTGCGCGTGCAGGCGCAGTAGCAGTCCCGTAGGAAGAGCTCAGGCGGCCTGCAGCGGCGCGTGCAGCCTGGTTCCGGTGACCACGACGCCGCCACGATCTCCCACCGTCACCGACCCATAGCGCTGGGCGAAGATTTCGGGCAGAGGGCGCGCATCCGATGCCGCCAGCCACAACCGCAGCAGATGCCGCCGCCGATGCGGCTCCGGCCAGTCGACGAATTCCGTCCGGTCGTGCAGAAGCGTGTGGTTGTGCACGAACTGGATGTCACCCGGCTCGAACGCCATGAACATATGCAGCGCGGGATCGTCGGCCAGCGCATCGAACAGGTCGAGGGCTTCGATGCGCGCCGGCGTCAGAAGCGGCGCGCCTGAAAACCGCTGCGCCGAGTTGATATACTGGCGCTGATAGATCGCGGTCAGATATCCCTTGTGCCAGTTGAACACCGGAATCTCGAAATACGGCTTCTGGCCGTCCGGCACCTCGCCGCGTCGATCGGTGGCGACCGGTTCGAACAGCAGCGCGAGCAGATCGGGCCGGCGCAGGCGCATCTCGTTGAAGATGGTGGTCGAGCTGACCAGCGCGGACAAGCCGCCCGACCGCGCGGTCTTCAAGCACAAGAGGGCCACGATGTCGCACGAATCGGTATGGAATGTCTGGCGCGCGTTGGTTTGATAGATGCGGACATTGGGATCGTCGGCGTTGAGGCCGAGATCCCGCACGTGGCCCAGCACATGGCCCCTGGCGTTCTGCGAGCGGGCCCTGCCCAGATGCGCGCCCAGGCCGAAATAGGCCGCCGCCGCTTCGCGCATGCTCCAGCGCTCGACCGGCAGCCCACGCAGCAGCAGAAAGCCACGGCCGTTCAGTACCTCATCGCGAGCCCGCGCCTTGAGGCGTGCGCCCAGGAGCGGGAGGGGAAAATTCTGCGCCGTTATGGTCGCGATGTCGGCGTCGCGCGCGATCAACGCCGCAGTGGCGCGCTCGATCTCCTCGATCTCGGCAGATGCAAGAGGCATCAGCCAGTCGTCGCGGCCGGCCATCTCTGGACCGTACCACGCGACGGCACCGACCTGTTCCGGCGGAAGATCGAACGACATCGCAGCGTCTCCTGGCCCGCGATTGTCGCACAACCGGCTGATGCCGATAAGAGCTAGCCGGCCGCCGGCAGATCGAGTTGCACCTTGAGCCCGCCGAGCGGCGACTGGCCGAGCGTGAGGCTGCCGCCATAGAGCGTTGCGAGATCCATGGCAATGGTAAGGCCGAGGCCGCTGCCCGGCTTTCGCTCGTCCAGCCGCCCGCCGCGCTGCAAGGCGACCGCGCGCTGGTCGGCCGCGATACCGGGGCCGTCGTCGCCGATCTCGATCTTCAGCCGGTCGTCCTTGCGCGAGGCCGCGATGCGCACTTTGCCGGCGGCCCATTTGCACGCATTGTCCAGCAGGTTGCCGAGCAGTTCGCTCAGATCCTGCGCCTCGCCCGCGAACCACAGGGGCTGGGCCCCGAGGGCGACTTCGACCGCGATGTCGCGATCGCTCATGCGCGGCAGGGTGCGCGCCAGCGCCTCGATGGTCTTCGCCGCATCCGCCCGCACGCCCAGCAGGCTGGCGCCGCCGACAGCCTGCGCGCGCGACAGGTGGTGCTGCACCGCGTCGGTCATGGCGACAATCTGCTCCAGCGCCAATTTCCGGTCCGCGACGTCTTCGTTCTCCAACTCGTTGCGCAGGACCGCGAGCGGCGTCTTCAGCGCATGTGCCAGATCGCCGGCCTGGCCGCGCGCGCGCGCGATCAGGCTGCCATGATGATCGAGCAGCGCGTTGAGCTCTTGCGCCAGCGGCGCGATCTCGGTCGGCGCATCATCCGACAATCGCTGCATGGTGCCGGCGCGGATGGCGGCCAGCGACGCCTTGATGCCATCCAGCGGACGCAACCCGACCTGCACCTGCAGCACCAGCGCGGCAACCAGGCCGACGCCAAGGACGGTGAGCGAGACGGCCAGGATCCGCGAGAATTGCCGTACCGCCCCCAGGGCGGTGGCCAGATCGGCCGCGACTGAAAACGTCACCGGCGCGGCCGGCATGGGGAACTGCAAGGTGCGCTGGGCGAGGCGCAGCCGCTCCTCGCGCGGCCCCTTGATCTCGCGCAGGCTGATCTTTCCCAGCGCGGCGTCGGCGGCCGGGCCGGGCAGGCGCCCATCCCACAGCGAGCGGGAGCGGATCGGCTCCGTCCCCTCGGCCTCGATCTGCCAGTACTGACCCGACAATTGCCGCTCGTATTTCGGCACGTCCGGCGCGCGGGCAAGGGTCATGCCGCCGTCCGGAGCGGTCTCCAGTCCGGCCGCCAGATCGTCCAGCCGGTCGACCAGATCGGCATCGACGCCGCGCCGCAGGTGCTGCTCGAACAAGGTGGTGAGAAGGACATAGGCGACCAGCAAGGTCGCACCGCAGAGCAGCGAAGCCCCGACGATCAATCGGAAGGTCAGCGAGTTGCGATCGGGCAGCAGAGTTCGGCGCCGCGCCAATTCAGTTGGTCCCGATCGCGTCGCGTCCGGTACCGTCTCCTTCTCCGCCGTCTCCCAGCGGCATGCGGTAACCCTGCCCGCGGACAGTCTCGATCGCGTCGGCGCCGAGTTTCAGGCGCAGGCGCCGGACAAAGACTTCGACGGTGTTTGAATCGCGATCGAAATCCTGGGCGTAGATGTGCTCGATGAT
>DASYRS010000035.1:0-13288 GCA_036004205.1 Dongiaceae bacterium | reverse complement strand
GCTACAAGAACGCCATCGCGACCGACTACGCGGCCGCACCTGGCGCCGAGTTTCCGGACGACGTGATGAAGAATGACATGGTGTGCCTCGTCCTCACGGGCGAATTCCTGGTCACGCAGAGCGGTCCGGGTGCGCAGCCTGCACCGTTCACAATCAAGGCCGGCGGAGTCTATGCCTGTGCCAAAGACTCGCACGAAATGGACAAGAACACCGGCAGCGTCCAGGCGGTCATGCGGGTCGTTGACCTACTGCCGGCTTGATGCCTGGCGGGCGCCTAGGCTAGTTCGCTGCAGTCAGTGAATCGGCGCGATCGCTGCGGCTTGCGCCAACGCGATGTGCAGATCGGGCGCGCCGCACTTGTCGGCGTCGAGCGGCTGCAGGGTCAGCTCGGCATCGCGCAGCAGGACGGCGAGCGAGATGAGCGAGGGCAACGCCGCGCGCGCGGCCGCCGGTGGCAGCAGCCGCGTCAAGGCGGACCAGGCGATGCCGTGCTGCTTGCGCTGGCTGGCGGCGACGGCGCCCAGCAGCAGCGCTTCGTCCGGGCTGACATAGGCGCAGCGCGGACAGCGCACATCGATCTCGCGCAACGCCGCGGCGGCGAGCGCGGAGAAAATGTCGTCGATCAGATCCATTCCCTGCGGCACGCCGGCGCGCAGGAACCCTTCGCCCGCGATGCCGCGATAGGCGCTCGGCTTGTCCTTGCCTTGCCGGAACGCCAGCAGCCACGAGCGCATGCCCCACAGCAGGAACTGCCCGGCGAAATCCAGCTCCTCCACGCGCAGGCCGGAATCGTGGTCGTGCAGCGGCGCGCGATCTGAGGGCGGGACATGGCCAGTCATTCGGAATCCACCGGTGTCGGGATGGGGCGCTCGCGGGCCGGCATTGCCAGTGTTGGTCTCGGCGTTTCTGGGAGAAGCCGTCGCCGCCCCGCGAGCCCGATCCTTGTAGCAAAGCTCAGATGCAATTGCAAGTCATTCGCAAAAAGAATCTGAGGCGAGGGAGTGGCGGGTTGTCGCGGGGTAGGGGGAGCGCCGGGTTTGCCGAACTAGGTGCGTTGACGGGCGGTATGGGCGACGATCGCGGCGATGATCTCGTCCCAATCCGCTTCATGCAGCTCGTGGCCACCGCCTCGCAGCCGGACCAGGGTTGCGTCCGGCACCGTCTCCGCCACCGCGATGCCGTGCTCGATCGGGAACAGCGGATCCGCGGTGCCGTGGATGACCAGGAGCGGCGCCTGGAGCCCGCTCAACCGGTATCGCCGCTTCGGGCCCTTCAACACGAAATGATTTGTCGCGCTCGCGAAGTTCCGGGCGCGATCGAAGTCACGCTCGACCAGCCGTCTGGCGCCGGCTTCATCGAACGGATGCGCCGAGCCGGCGAGCACGCGGGACTCTGCGATCATCATGCGGACGACCTGTGCCCGGTCGGTCCAATCGACCTGCTCGAACTGTGCCGCGTGCGCCCTGTAAGCGGCGCTGGCGCCGGGCAGAGCGGAGGTGTCTTCGCCGATCGGCGACGAGCTGATCACGGTCAGCGAGGCAGTGCGCGTCGGATGCTTGAGCGCGACGAGCTGCGCGAGCGCGCCGCCCATCGACATGCCGACGACGTGCGCGGACGGGATCGGGTAGCCGTCTAGTATCCGGATGGCATCGTCCACCATGTCGTCGGATGTGTAGGGCGGCTCGCCGGGCGGATATGCCGTCGACAATCCGGTGTCCCGGTTGTCGTAACGCACGACATAGCGGCCCTGTTGCGCCAGGCGCGTGCAGAATGCGTCCGGCCACCACAGCATGGACGCGGCGACGCCCATGATGAGCAGGACGGCCGACTGGCGCCGATCGCCGAACGTCTGCGATGCCAGTTCGACGCCGTCCGCGCGGATCACACGCTCGGTCATTGGCGCTATTCCGGGAAGCCCGCCTTGCGCAGGGCCTCGGCCAGATGCTCGCGGTCTTCGGTGCGCTTCAGCGCCTGCTTCGACATGGCCCGGCCGATCGTGAAATCGGGCTTGAGGCGCAGGGACTCGGCGGCGTGATGGCGCGCCCGCTCGTCGTTGCCCAGCATGGCGTGGCTGGCCGCCAGATAGTTGTGCACCCAATAAGGCGGCTCCGACGACCGCTCCAACGCGGCGATCGCGTCCTCATAGTGGCGGGCCATGAAATGAGCGATGCCGTTGATCGGCCAGAACCAGCTCGGATCGAAAAACGGATCGAGCGCGCGCGCCTGCTTGAGATATTCCAGCGCTTCGAGCGGCCGGCCGAGCGTGACGTTGAGATCGCCGAAGCCCGCCATCAGCACCGCGTTGTTGGGATTGAGCTCCAGCGCCTTCATGTAATGATGTTCCGCGAGATTGTAGGAGCGGCGCGTCTGGTGAACGCGGGCGACCGCGATCTGGCACGCGGGATCGTTGGGGTCCAGCGCCACCGCCTTCTGCGCCAGTGCGAAGGCGCGATCCAGCAGCTCCGACGAGGCATCGAAACTGCGATACCACGCCGAGATATCGAGGCCCGACAGCAAGGCGTAGGCCTTCGCATAGCTGGGATCGAGGGCGATCGCCTGCTCGAACAGGCCGCGCGCCTCCTCCATCGCGCCGGGCCGATAGACCGGCAGGGCATCGCCGCGCAGCACCAGCTCGTAGGCGGCGAGGCTCGCCGGCGGCCTGCGCTGCGCCCGTTCGGTGTCCACGGCTTTCAGGCGGCCGACCAGGGTGGCGGCGATCGTCCTCACCACCTGGTCCTGGACCGCGAACAGCTCCTCCTGCGAGCGGTCGAACCGCTCCGCCCACACATGGTGGCCGGTCGCGGTCTCGATCAACTGGACGGTGATGCGGATGCGATCGCCGAGACGGCGCACGCTGCCCTCGACGACATATTGCACGCCGAGCTCGCGTCCGACCCGCTGGATATCGACATCCTGGCCGCGATAGCGGAAGGAGGTATTGCGCGCCAGGACCTGGAGATTCCGGAAGCGCGCCAGCTCGGTGATGATGTCCTCGGTGATGCCGTCGCCGAAATATTGCTGCTCGACGTCGCCGCTCATGCTGGTGAAGGGCAGGACGGCGATGGACGGCTTGTTGGTGGGAACGGAAACGGCCGCGATCGGCAGGCGGGCCATGCCGGCGATCCGATAGACCCGGACCGGTGCGCCGATATTCTTGAGGTTTTGTTCGCCCAGCTCCTCGAACGAGGCCTCGAACTTGTTGCGGACCTGATCGTAGGCGGTGCCGGAGATGAAGATGCCGCCCGGATCCGCGGCGGTCTCCAGGCGCGCCGCGATATTGACGCCGTCGCCATAGAGGTCGCCGCGCTCCACCACCACGTCGCCGAGATTGATCCCGATGCGCAGGACGATGCGGCTACCCTCGGGCTGATCGCGCGCCGCCTCGGCCATTGCCTGCTGCAGATCGATGGCGCATTGCACGGCGTTGACGGCGCTGGCGAACTCCACCATGACGCCGTCGCCCGTCACCTTGAAGATGCGGCCCTGATGCTGGGCCACCAAGGGGGCGAGGATGTCCTTGCGGCGGGATTTGAGCGCGTTCAGCGTGCCCACCTCGTCCAGCTCCATCAACCGGCTGTAGCCGACGACATCGGCGGCGAGGATGGCGGCAAGGCGGCGCTGGACGCGGTCTTCGACCATTGGGATGTTCCCGTGTTGCATGCAAATCATAGGAACAGAGGCCGCAGGTGTCTATCGAGACGAGGGCGAACAACGCCTATAATGATCGCAAGGAAGCCATCAGCGGAGGCGGGCCATGATCGAGAAACTGACTGCGGACCAGCGCGCGGCGGCGCTGAAGGAACTCGGCGGCTGGCAGCCGGTCGAGGGGCGCGACGCGATCCAGCGCAGCTTCAAGTTCAAGAATTTCAACGAGGCCTGGGGCTTCATGAACCGGGTGGCGCTGATGGCGGAAAAGGCCGACCACCATCCGGAATGGTTCAACGTCTATAACCGCGTCGACATCCTGCTGACGACGCACGATTGCAACGGCCTCAGCGAGCGCGACGTGAAGCTGGCGAAGCAGATATCAGGGATCAGGGATCAGTAATCGGAAGTCAGAAGTCAGGATGATGCATCCTACTCGGTCCTCCGACTTTTGATACCTGACCTCTGACTTCTATTTCGGCGGCATGCGCAGCGCGCCGTCGAGGCGCACGACTTCGCCGTTCAGCATCACGTTCTCGATCATGTGCTGCACCAGGCGCGCAACCTCGGCTGGTTCGGCGAGGCGCTGGGGGAACGGGATGGACCCAGCCAGCGCGTCCTGCACCTCCTGCGGCAGGCCGGTGATCATCGGCGTCGCCACCAGGCCCGGCGCGACGGAGAGCACGCGGATGCCATGGCGCGCCAGGTCGCGCGCGGCCGGCAGCGTCATGCCCGCCATGCCCGCCTTCGAGGTTGCGTACGCGATCTGGCCGATCTGACCCTCGTACGCCGCGATCGAAGACGTGTTGATGACGACGCCGCGCTCGCCATCGCCGAGCGGCGCCAGCGTCGCCATGTCGGCGGCCGCCAGGCGCAACAGGTTGAAGGCGCCGATCAGGTTGACCTCGATTACGCGCCGAAAGGCATCGAGGGGCAGGGGCCCGTCCTTTCCCAGGATTCGCCCGGGCAAGAGGATGCCGGCGCAATTGACGAGGATGCGCGCGGGTCCGTGCGCCGCGCGCGCCGCGGCGATGGCGTTCCCGGCGGACTCGGCGCCGGCGATATCGCATTCCAGGGCGAGGCCGTCGCATTCCCGCGCGACTGCCTCGGCGCTCTCCAGATTGACGTCGAGCAACGCCACCTTGGCGCCGAGGCCCGCCAGATGCCGCGCCACCGCCGCCCCGATCCCCGACCCGCCGCCCGCGACCAGGGCGGATTGCGTTGCGATCTGCATCCAAGGCTCCCTTCGCACGGTAGATGTTGAGCCGTCTTAGCAGGGCTGGTGATGGAATACGACTCCGCGCCGCACCATGTGCGAAGGCAGGTCGACCGACGAAACAGAATGGATCAGGCAGATGATGGCGATCGAGCGGCTCGAGCAGGCGGAGCATGATGCGTGGGAGGATCTCTACAACGCCTGCCCCGCGGCGGTGGCGGCCGCCCTGGGCCTGGCCGCCGAGCGGATCGATGGTGCGCTTTATCTCCAGGCGCGCCAGATTCCTATGACGCAGTTCAATCGCATGTCGGGTCTCGGCCTGCGCGCCATGGACAAGGCCGTACTCGCTGGACTCCAGCGCTTCCGCGAGGCCGGCATCGCGCAGGCCTGGTTCCAGGTCGCGCCTGGTCCGCGCCAAGCGGAGGTCGAACACCAATTGCAGGCGGCAGGCCTGCAGCTTCATGCGCGGCGCTGGGTCAAGTTCTGGCGCCCGCCGGAGCCCGCGCCGCATGTGACAACGGAACTTGAGGTGGTGCCGGTCGATCAAAAGGCGGCCGGCGCATTCGCCGACACCGTGCTGGCCGGCTTCGGCATGCCGCCGCTGCTGAAGCCGTGGCTGCAGGCCCTGCCGGGGCGTGAAGGCTGGCACTGCTTCCTGGCGCTGGCGGATGGCGAGCCGACGGCGGGCGCGGCCATGTATGTCGCCGATCGCATCGGCTGGCTGGGCATGGGCGCGACGCGGCCGGAGCATCGCCGCAAGGGCGCGCAATCGGCGCTGCTGGCCGCTCGGATCGCGGCTGGGCTGACGCTGGGGGTCGACGGATTCACCACCGAAACCGGCCGGCCGCATCCGGGCGAGGCCGGACCCAGCTTCGCCAACATCCAGCGCGCCGGCTTCCGGATCGCCTATGACCGGCCGAACTGGGGTTCAGAAGTCGGATGACAGAGGTCAGGAGCCAGAAGGATGACTGTGGCAATTCTGACACCTGATCTCCGATTCCTGACATCTGAGTAATGACAGATATTGATTTGTGTCAGTCCACAGTTTAGATGTCGAGGACCTTGAACGGAGGTTCTCATGATGACGCGCACGCTTGGCAAGACCGGCCCCACGGTTTCCGCCCTCGGCCTCGGCTGCATGGGGATGTCGCCGGACTTCTACGGGCCGGCCGACGAGACGGAGAGCATCGCCACCATCCACGCCGCGCTCGAGGCCGGCGTCACCTTGCTCGACACCGGCGATTTCTACGGCATCGGCCACAATGAATTGCTGATCCGCGACGCGCTCAAGGGCCGCAAGCGCGAGAGCGCGATCATCAGCGTGAAGTTCGGCGCCCTGCGCGATCCGGCCGGCGGCTTCGGCGGCTATGACGCGCGGCCGGCCGCGGTGAAGAACTTCCTCGCCCATTCCCTGCGGCGCCTCGGCACCGATTACATCGACATCTACCGGCCATCGCGCCTCGATCCCAATGTGCCGATCGAGGATACGATCGGCGCCATCGTGGACATGGTGAAAGCCGGCTATGTGCGCCACATCGGCCTGTCCGAAATGGGCGCGCAGACCATCCGGCGCGCCGCCAAGGTGCATCCGATCGTCGATCTGCAGATCGAATACTCGCTGTTCTCGCGCGGGATCGAGGCGGAGATCCTGCCGACGCTGCGCGAGCTGGGCATCGGCGTCACCGCTTACGGCGTGCTCTCGCGCGGCCTCTTGAGCGGTCATTGGACGAAAGACCGCAGCGCGGGCGAAAAAGGCTTCCGCGGCCGCAGCCCCCGCTTCAGCGGTGACAATCTCGAGCGCAATCTCGGGCTGGTCGAGGCCCTGCGTGGCATCGCCGAAGACAAGGGCATCAGCGTCGCCCAGGCCGCCATCGGCTGGGTGCTGTCGCGGGGTCCGGACATCGTGCCCCTGGTCGGCGCCCGCAAGCGCGACCGGCTCCAGGAAGCGCTCGGCGCCGCTGCCGTCACATTCAGCGCCGACGAGCTGAAGCGGATCGAAGCGGCGGTGCCCCTTGGCGCGGCGGCGGGGGACCGCTATGACAAATGGGGCATGTCCATGCTGGACAGCGAGAAGCCCAACCGGGGAAATGCAGCCTGAGCCATCATGAATGATGCTGCGAGCGACGGCGTACTGACGGCAGAGAGGATTCTGGAAGCGGCGGAGGACGTGCTCCGCCGCTTCGGGCCGTCCAAGGCGACGGTGGTGGACGTGGCGCGCGCGCTCGGCGTCAGCCATGGCAGCGTCTATCGGCACTTTCCCAGCAAGGCGGCGTTGCGCGATGTCGTCCTCGAGCGCTGGCTGCACCGCATCTCCGACCCGCTGGAGGCCGTGGTGCGCGGCAAGCAGCCGGCGCCGGAGCGGCTGAAGGCCTGGCTCGACGCGCTGATCGCGGCCAAGCATCGCCGGGTGCTGAACGAGGCCGAACTGTTCGCAACCTATGTCGGCCTCGCCGCGGGCGCGCGCGAAGTCATCAAGGCCCATGTCGATACCCTGATCGACCAGGCCGCGCGCATCATCGCCGACGGCATCAAGAGCGGCGCGTTCACCGTGACGGACGCCCAGGCCGCGGCGCGCTCCGTGTTCGACGCCACCGCGCGATTTCACAATCCCAAGCATGCCGGCGAGTGGTCGGATCCGGAGATCGGGGCGGCATTCGAAGGCGTCTGGTCCCTCCTGCGCGCGGCGTTGACGGCGCCGAAGGGGAAGAAGTAGCAACCCACTCGCCCTTCACGGGGAGGGGAATCGCTACTCCGCCTTCAAACGGTATCCAACGCCCGGCTCGGTCTCGATGAAGCGCGGGGCCACGGGGTCGTCGCCGAGCTTATGGCGCAATTGGCGGACGTAGACGCGGAGATATTCGACGTCGTCGCGGTGCGCTTCGCCCCAGACGGCGGAGAGGATCTGGCGGTGGGTCATCACCTTGCCGGCATGTTCGGCCAGCAGGCGCAGCAATTCGAACTCGCGCTTGGACAGCTTCACCTCGGTCTCGCCGATGGCAACCCGGTGCGCCATGAAATCCACCGCGAGGTCGCGCAGGCGGAACACCGGGCCGAGGCCCTGCTGCTGCAGGCGGTGGCGCAACGCAGTGCGCACGCGCGCCAGCAATTCCTCGACCCCGAACGGCTTCACCATGTAGTCGTCGGCGCCGGCATCCAGGGCCGCGACCTTGCCCGGCTCGTCGCTCCGCACCGACAGCACGACGATGGGCAGCGCGCTGCTGCCGCGCACCTGGCGGATCACCTCCAGCCCGTCGAGATCGGGCAGGCCGAGATCGAGGATCATCAGATCCGGCTTCACCTGCGCGACCGCGCCGAGGGCCTGGGACGCGTTTTCCACCGCCACGATCTGGAAACCCTCGGTCTCCAGGCTCGCTTTCAGGAACCGGCGGATGGCCGGCTCGTCATCGACGATCAGGATCTTGGTCGCCACGCTCATCGTTCGTCGGGCTCATGGGACGCCTGGTCTTGCGGCGCGGCCTTCAACGTAACGCGGAACAGGGCGCCCGGTCGATCATTGCGATTCTCCGCGACGATGGTGCCGCCCATCGCTTCGACGAAGCCCTTGCAGATCGAAAGGCCAAGGCCCGTGCCGGCACGCCGGCGGTCGCCGACCTCGATGCGGAAGAACTTGTCGAACACGCGCTCGAGATCGCCGGGCGGAATTCCCGGCCCTTCATCCAGCACTTCGACCGCGATCCCTTGCGCCGTCGCGCGCGCGACGATCCGCACCGCCGCGTCGGCCGGCGCGTATTTCGCGGCGTTGTCCAGGAGATTGAACATGACCTGCCGGAACAGATGCGCGTCGATCAGGGCTGGCGGCAAGCCAGCCGGCGCCTCGACCGCGAGGCGCAACAAAGGCAAGGCGCGCTTGATGTCGCCGGCGACGATGCCCAGCATCTCCGGCACATCGGCGGGGAACAGCCGTGGCGTCACGCTCCTCGCTTCCAGCCGCGTCATGTCGAGCACATTGCCGACGAAGCGGGTCAGGCGCTCGGCCTCGTCCTGCACGGTCGTGAGCAGTTCATCGCGCGTCGGCTCGTCGAACGTGGACCAGAACTTCCGCAAGCTGGTGACGGAGCCGATAATGGAAGCGAGCGGCGTCTTGAGGTCGTGCGAGATCGAGGTCAGCAGAGCGGAGCGCAGCCGCTCGGTCTCGCCCGTCACCTTGGCCTCGTCAACGCCGGCGGCGAGGGTGATGCGCTCGATCGCGACGGCGGCCTGGTCGGCCAGCGCATCCAGCAGGCGCCGCTCGTCGGGGGAGAGCAGAGTGCTTTCCCCCGGCTTGTCGGTGGGCCGGTCGAGGCCCATGACGCCGATGAGGCCGCGCTCGGTGCGCAGCGGCAGGAACAGGCGCCTGGCGCCGGGGAGCGTGTCGGAGGAGCGCCCGGCGGGCTGGCCGCGGCTCCAGCTCCATTTGGCGGCGGCGAGGTCGGCCTCGTCCAGCTCGTCCTCGGGCGGATAGCCGACGCGCACCTGCAGATCGCCGCTCCCAGAGCTCGTTTCCGGCAGCAGCAGCACGACATGGGCCTTCAGCATCAGCGCGATCTGGTGCGCGACCGCCCACAGGAGGTCGTCCATGTTGCCGATGCCGGCGATCTTGCGGCTGAAGCCGTAGAGCGCGGCGGTGGAGGCCGCCTGCCGGCGCGCAGCCTCCGCCTGGGCGCGCGACTGGGCGGCGAGCTGGCTGGCGATGATGGCGACCAGCAGCAGGAAGAAGAGAGCGACGACGTTCTGCGGATTCTCGATGGTGAAGGTGTAGAGCGGCTCGAGAAAGAAGAAGTTGTAGGCGAGGGTCGACAGCAGGGTCGCCCACAGCGACGGCAGCAGGCCGTGCCGGATGGCGCTGTAGAGCACCACCGGGATGAAGATCATGGAAATGTTGGGCAGGTCGATCTGCTGGTCGAAGACATAGCCGATGCCGGTCGCGATGCCGGTGAGGATGGTCGCGATCAGATAGGGCCGGACGCTGAAAGGCGGACGCTGCGCGATGCCGCTGCGTGATCCCGGCTCGGAGACGACCGTGTCCGCGGACAGCACCTGGATGCCGATGTGGCCGGAGCGACGGACCAGCGCATCCACCACCGAGCCATGCAGCAGCTCGAACCAGCGGCTACGGCGCGACTTGCCGATGATGATCTGGGTGATGTTGTTGGCGCGGGCATAGTCCAGCAAATCGTCGGCGATGTCGCGGCCGGGGAGCGTGACGGCGGTGGCGCCCAGGCGCTCCGCCAGGCGCAGGGTCTGGGCCACCCGGTCGCGCCCGCTCTCCGCAAGTTGGTGATAGCGCGGCGTCTCGATGTAGAGCGCGACCCAGCGCGCCTGCAACCGGTCGGCCGCCCGCCGCGCATAGCGGATGAGACCGGCCGCGCTCGGATGCTCGTTGATGCAGACCAGGATGCGCTCGCCCGCGGCCCACGGCCCCGGGATGGCATGGGCCTGCATGTAGGTCAGCATCTGGTCGTCGACTCGCTGCGCGGTGCGGCGCAGGGCCAGTTCGCGCAGGGCGGTCAAATTGCCTTCGGAGAAATAGTGGTTGAGCGCGCGCTGCGCCACTTCGGGCACATAGACCTTGCCCTCGGCCAGGCGCTGGATCAAATCCTTCGGCGTGAGATCGATCAGCTCGACCTCGTCCGCCTTGTCGATCACGTGATCCGGCAAGGTCTCGCGCACGCGCACCGTAGTGATCTGCGCCACCACGTCGTTGAGGCTTTCGAGGTGCTGGATGTTCAGCGTCGAATAAACATCGATGCCGGCGGCCAGCAGTTCCTCGACATCCTGGTAGCGCTTCTTGTGCCGGCTGCCGGGGGCATTGGTGTGCGCCAGCTCGTCCACCAGCACCAGCCTGGGCTTGCGCGCCAGGATGGCGTCGATGTCCATCTCGTCCAGGGTATGGTCGCGATAGGCGATCTTGCGCCTCGGCACGATCTCGAAGCCCTCCAGCAAGGCTTCGGTTTCGGCGCGCTTGTGGGTTTCGGCGATGCCGATGACGACGTCCACGCCCTCCTTGCGGCGGGCGCGGCCGGCGGTCAGCATCTCAAAGGTCTTGCCGACGCCAGGGGCGGCGCCGAGAAAGATCTTCAGCCGGCCTCGATGCTCGGTGGCGGCGCTCGCCAGCAGCGCCTCAGGCGAGGGGCGCGCGGTGTCAAGATCGGCTGGCTGGGTCGCTGGCATCAGGGCTGAGCGATGGCGTCCAAAGCGAGGTTGAGGCTTAGCACGTTGACGTGCGCCTCGCCAAGGAAGCCGAGGTCGCGCCCTTCGACATGCTCCTCGACCAGCGCGCGCACCTTGTCCTCGGGCAGGTTGCGCGCCTTGGCGACGCGCGGCACCTGGAACTCCGCGGCGGCCGGCGTGATGTCGGGGTCGAGGCCGCTGCCGGACGTCGTCACCAGATCGACCGGGACCGGCGCGTTGTTCTCGCCCTTCAGCGCAGCGGCGGAGGTCGCGACCCGGTCCACCAGGGCCTTGGAGGTGGGGCCGAGGTTGGATCCACTGGAGGCGGCGGCATCATAGCCGTTGGCGCCGGCGGCGGACGGGCGGCCGTGGAAATACTTCTCCGATGCGAAGCCCTGGCCGATCAAATGCGAGCCGATGATTGTGCCGTCCTCGCGCGTGATCAGGCTGCCGTGGGCCTGATCGGGAAAGGCCGCGCCGGCGATGCCGGTGACGGCGAAGGGATAGGCGATGCCAAGCAGGATCGTCAGTACGATGGTCAGCATGATCGCGGGACGCAATTGCGTGAACATGGAAAGCTCCGTTACACCAAGTGCAGGGCCGAAACGACGATGTCGATGGCCTTGATGCCGATGAAGGGGACGATGAGGCCGCCGATGCCATAGACAGCCAAGTTACGGCGCAGCAGGCTGCCGGCGCTCTGCGCGCGGTAGGCGACGCCCTTCAAGGCCAGCGGGATCAGCGCGATGATGATGAGGGCGTTGAAGATGATCGCGCTGAGGATGGCGCTTTCCGGCGTCGACAAGCCCATGACGTTGAGCGCGCCCAGGCTGGGATAGAACGCGGCGAACATCGCCGGGATGATGGCGAAATATTTCGCGACGTCGTTGGCGATGGAAAAGGTGGTGAGCGAACCGCGCGTCATCAGCAATTGCTTGCCGATCATCACGATCTCGATGAGCTTGGTGGGATTGCTGTCGAGGTCCACCATGTTGCCGGCTTCGCGCGCGGCCTGGGTGCCGGTCTGCATCGCGACGCCGACGTCGGCCTGGGCCAAGGCCGGCGCGTCATTGGTGCCGTCGCCGCACATCGCGACCAGCTTGCCGTTGGCCTGCTCCTCGCGAATGAGGGCGAGCTTGGTCTCCGGCGTCGCCTGGGCGCGGAAATCATCGACCCCGGCTTCGGCCGCGATCGCGGCCGCCGTCAGCGGATTGTCGCCGGTGATCATGATGGTGCGGATGCCCATGCGGCGCAATTCGGCGAAGCGGTCGCGGATGCCGCCCTTCACCACGTCCTTCAGGTGAATGACGCCGAGCAGGCGGTCGTCCTTGACCACGGCCAGCGGCGTGCCGCCCGACTTGGCGATGCCATCGGCGACCGACTTTGCTTCGATCACTTCGGGGCGCGTTTCCGGCAGCCCGCGCTGCTTCAGGAACTGGATCACCGAATCGACCGCGCCCTTCCTGATCTGGTGGCCGTCGATGTCGACGCCGCTCATGCGGGTCTGGGCCGTGAAGGGCACGAAATGCGCGTGCATCGGCGCCATATCGCGGCCGCGCAGACCATATTTTTCCTTCGCCAGCACGATTATGGAGCGGCCCTCCGGCGTCTCGTCGCTGAAGGAGGCGAGCTGCGCCGCATCGGCCAGATCGGCGGCGGTGACGCCCTTCAGGGGAATAAGCTCCGACGCCAGCCGGTTGCCGAGGGTGATGGTGCCGGTCTTGTCCAGCAGCAGCGTGTCGACGTCGCCGGCGGCCTCCACCGAGCGGCCGGACATGGCGAGCACGTTGAACTTCACCAGCCGATCCATGCCGGCGATGCCGATGGCCGACAGAAGCGCGCCGATGGTGGTCGGGATCAGGGTCACGAACAAGGCGATCAGCACGACCGCCGGTACCGCGCCGCCGGCATAATGCGCGAAGCTCGGGATGGTGACCGTCGCGAACAGGAAGATGAGGGTCATGCCCGCGAGCAGGATGGAGAGCGCGATCTCGTTCGGCGTCTTCTGGCGCCTGGCGCCCTCGACCAGGGAGATCATGCGGTCCAGGAACGACGAGCCCGGGCCGGCCGTGATCTTGACCTTGATCCAGTCGCTGAGCACCCGCGTGCCGCCGGTGACAGCCGAGCGGTCGCCGCCCGCTTCGCGGATGACCGGCGCGGATTCGCCGGTGATTGCGGATTCATCGACCGAAGCCACGCCTTCGATCACCTCACCGTCTCCAGGGATGAAGTCCCCTGCAACCACAACGACGATGT
>DASYRS010000034.1:0-3287 GCA_036004205.1 Dongiaceae bacterium | reverse complement strand
CAGCTCGGGGAATGACACCTTGTGCCGCGCCGGCGAAACCAGAGTGCCGGCCGCCTTAGCCGCAAAGGCATGCGTCACGGCTTCGATCGCCGAAGCCATGTCCGCCAGTTCCAGCACGTCCTTGTCGGTGAGGATCGTGGGAGCCACGATCAATCACCGGAGCGATCAATGCGTCATGAAGACGGGGATGTTCGCGGCGTCGATCATGTGGCTGGTGACGCCGCCCAGCACCAGATGCTTCAGCCGGCTGTGGGTGTAGGCGCCCATCACCAGCAGGCCGGCCTCCGCCTCGCGCGCGGCCATCAACAGCTTCTCGGCGATGCTGCCCGCCTCGCTGGTTTCACCGACCGAGGCGGCAATGCCCTGCCAGGCGAGATAATGCACCAGATCGGCCGCCGACTGGACGCCGGCGTGGCCGTCCTGCACGTTGATCACGCGCACCCGCGGGCGGTCCTGCAGCAGCGGCCGCGCCGCGCTGATGGAGCGGATGGCTTCGATGCTGCCGTTCCAGGAAATGATGGCGGTGCCCTTCAGCATCGCCTCCAGATGCGCCGGCGTGCAGTCGGAGGGGATCAGCAGTACCGGCCGGCCGGCGGAGAACAAGGCGTCCTCGACCGCCACCGCCACCAGATCCAGCGCCTGCTCCGATTTCGGGCGCGCCATGATGATGAGGTCGGTCAGCCGGCCGAAGCGCGCCAGCAGCTCCGATTCCTGGCCCTTCTCGGCGCGGAATTCCGCGCTCGCGCCGGGATGCGGCCCGGGCCGATCGCCGAGCGCGACGTTGCTCGCGCGCACCCAGCCGTCAAAGGCGGACTTGGCCTGGGCGGAGCGGGCCTCGGCATGGCGTTCCGCGGCCGCCACCACCTCGGCGATGGCAACGCCGACATCGACCATCAAGGGTGTCGTCTTCAAGGGATCGGCGACGGCATGCAGCGCCTGGATATGCGCCTGGTTGGCGCGCGCGACGGTCAAGGCCGCGTCGAGCGCGGCGCGATCGGAGTCCAAGCCAAACAGGGGAACCAGGATATGCTTGAACATGGCCCTATCTCCCTACCCGTTGCTGGTGAAACGAAGCATAGCGCATTTCCGTTCCCAATGCTTGAGGTGGGTTTTACGTATGGACAGCCGCAATGCGGCCCCCGGTCGCGGACCACGCATCATCGCCGCTCCCGATAGGCCAGCCGAAAGGCGCGCGGCGTCACCCCTTTCATGGCTTTGAACTGCCGGTGGAAATTGGCGAGGTTGCGGTAGCCGGCCTCCTCCGCGATGTGGGCGACCGGGCGGTCTCCGCCGATCAGCAGGGCCGAGGCGCGGCCGATGCGCAACTGCGTCACATAGCCGGTCACGCTCATATGCGTATGGCGCCGAAACAGCCGATGCAGCGTGCTGAGGCTCATGTGGACGCGGCGCGCAAGATTGTCGACCGACAAGGCGGGATCGCTGTAGCGCGCATGCAGGTAGCTCAGCACCGGCGCGATGCGCGCCGCCTCGCCGTCAGCCGCTGATGTTGCGGCGAGGGCCGGCGAGGACAGCGGTGCATGGGCATCGTCGCGCGCCAGCATTGCAAGCAGATCGATAAGGCCGATCACCTGCGTGGTCTGATCGCGTTCCAGCAGTGCCAGGATGCGAGTGCGCGCCTCCATCGCCGACTTCGCGGAGAAGCCGAGGCCGCGCGTCGCGGCATCCAGCATGCGGCAGGTCGCGCGGAACTCGGGGAGCGGCCGCAGCACCTGCTCCACCCAGCCCTGGGTGAACCACATGACGATCGCGACATGGGGCGCCTCCGGATCGATCGCGCGCGCCGACTGCCAGGTGTGCGGCAGGTTCGGCCCGACCAGGGCCAGATCGCCGTCGCCATAGGGCGCGATGTGATCGCCGATGTAGCGCTGGCCCAGGCTGTTGAGGGTGAATGTCAGCTCGTATTCGGGGTGATAGTGCCACTCGAACGGAAAGGAGGTGAGGCGGCGATGGAACAGGGTCCAGGACGCCCCCACCGGCACGATGACTTTTTCGAAACTGGGCTTCATCGCCTAGATCATACGTTGAGATTGACCGATTAGTATATATTTTTGACGAGGCCCGCCAACATGGAGGACGCGCCCGGCCCTAGCATCGCAGCATCTCAGGTCAGGGAGACAGGCGCATGGACCGCTACGGATACGGCGACGGCAAGCCCGGCAACCCCTCGGTCGGCTATGTCGCGACCACTCAGCTGAAGGACATCAAGAAGCGCCTGCCGCTGCGCGTGCTCTCGCCCGCCGATTGGGAGCATTGGACGAGCTGGGGCTACGTGGTCGTGAAGAACGCGATCCCCGCGGCCAACATCCACCGCCTGGCCGATCTGCTGTGGGAGTTCCAGGAGATGGATCCGCGGGATCCCGCCAGCTGGTACAAGCCGCAGCTGCGCGACAACGAGATGAAGGAGCTCAACAACAGCGGGATGGTGGAGCTTTATAACCACCAGTACCTGTGGGACAACCGCCAGCATCCGCGCGTGCACGATGCCTTCGTCGACATCTGGGACCAGGAGGAGCTGTGGGTCACCATCGACCGCGCCAACCTCAACCCGCCGAACAGGAATGCGCGCGGCTTCAACGGCTTCATCCATTGGGATGCCGACACGCGGCTCACCCCGCTGCCTATCAACGTCCAGGGCGTGGTGTCGCTGGTCGACACCGATCCGGACATGGGCGGCTTCCAATGCGTGCCGGAGTTGTTCCGCACGCTGGAGGAGTGGCGCAAGACCCAGCCCGCCGATCGCAACGGCTGGGCGCCGGACACCACCGGCTTCGACGTCGTGAACGTGCCGATGCAGGCCGGCGATCTCCTCATCTTCAACAGCCTGCTGGCGCACGGCATCAGGCCGAACCGCTCGCAGGACCGCGTGCGGCTGGCGCAATACATTTCCATGACGCCCGCCGACGAGGACAACCAGTCGCTGCGCGAGACGCGCATCCAGTCCTGGCGCGACCGCGAGCCGCCGCAAGGCTACGCCTTCCCCGGCGACCCACGCGGATGGGAGAAGACGCGCTACGAGCGCGCCAGGTTGACGCCGCTCGGCGAGAAGCTGCTGGGGTTGAGGACCTGGAAGGAGCAGTCGGCGGCCGCTGAATAAGCTGACGTGTCAAGAAAGCTGGCTTCCGGATTTGGGCGCTAACCAGACATGAGAAGGACTTGGATTGACCGCTGCTTGCGACCCATAGCAGACAGTCACGCTGGCGAGGACCGGACTTTCGCTCCCGGCGGCCGGCTAGTTCTAGGCACCTCCGCTTGCCCACGCCTACAAA
>DASYRS010000033.1:0-3467 GCA_036004205.1 Dongiaceae bacterium | reverse complement strand
GATCCCCTCGCCCTCCGGATTGGGCGCGGAATTGATGTCGTAGGGAATGACCTGCAGCCCATGGCGCGGCAGGTCGAGAAAGCGGAAAATCTCCGGCCGCAGCAGCGAGCAGACATAGGAGCAGGTCGAATAGGTGAAGCCGGGATATTTCTCCTCCGACATGGCGGCGCCGCCGACCTTCTCGCGCCGCTCCAGCACCAGCACCTTCAGCTTGTTCTTGCCGTCCTTCTCCCCGCCCTTGGCGAGATAGGCCGCGCAGGTGAGGCCGTTGTGGCCGCCGCCGATGATGATCGCGTCGTAGGTCTGCTGCATCGTCCGGCCCGCACCCCAGGAAGCAAAGAAGTCCACCGCCGCCGCGCCCCTCGCGGCAGCCCGGCGCATCCTGCCCAAGGGCAAAGGCGCCGTCAACAAATAATGTACCATCATTCATCGAATGCCGTTTAATCAATTGATCTAGCTAGAATCCTGACCGAAAAAACGTGGGGATTGCGGCACCTTCGGCGGCATCGTCAAATGTGCCCTCCCGAAGTCCAACGCATATTTTCGGCATTCAGGGGAAGTCATGAAGAAGACGGAATTAAAGAAGCGCGCGGCACGGCTCTATAAGAAGGCTCTGGTGTGGGATGATCATTCGGGATTCGACCCGCATGGCGGCGCCGACCTCAACAATCTCGAGATCTGGCGCAAGGCCGGCGTGCATTACCTGTCGGTCAATGTCGGCTATGACGTGGTCGACTGGCAGGCGACCATCAAGACCCTGGCGCGCTTCCGCGCCTGGCTGCAGACGCATCCCAAAAAATACGCGCTGGTGAAAACCGCCGCCGATATCAAGCGCGCCCGCAAGGAAGGCAAGCTCGCCATCGCCTTCGACCTCGAGGGCATGAGCTCGCTCAATGGCGACGTCAACATGGTCAGCCTCTATTACAACCTCGGCGTCCGCCAAATGTTGTTCGCCTACAATCTCAACAATCTCGCGGGCGGCGGATGCCACGACGGCAATGCCGGCCTCACCACCTTCGGACGCGCGGTCATCAAGGAGATGAACCGTGTCGGCATGATGGTGGATTGCTCGCACACCGCCTATCGCACCACCATGGAGGCGATGGAGGCATCGCAGGCTCCGGTGATCTTCTCCCACTCCTGCGCCAAGGCGCTGCGCAACCACGGGCGCAACATTGTCGACGAGCAGATCAAGGCCTGCGCCAGGACCGGCGGCGTGATCGGCGTCAACGGCGTCAGCATGTTCCTGGGGGAGAACGACATCCGTAGCGAGACCTTCGTCAACCACATCGCGCACATGTCCGACCTGGTCGGCGCCGAGCATGTCGGCATCGCCCTCGACTACGCATTCGACGCCGGCGACGTCGACGGGCTGGTCGGCGCCAACCAGGCCTATTGGCCGCCCAGCGAGGATTACGGCCGCTGGCCGACCGCCTACGTGCCGCCCAGGCAATTGATGGAGATCACCGAGACCATGGTCCGCCGCGGCTTCCGCGACCGGGAAATCCTGGGCGTGCTGGGCGGCAACTTCATGCGGGTCGCCGGCGAGGTTTGGAAGTAGCAATCCCCTCCCCGACGCCGAGCCCTTTCACCTAAAGTGTGGAATGCTCAAAGAAGGCGCGATACGTGTTTCGGTCTCATTTCCATGTCCGGTAGAATTCACCGCGATCGTCACTGAGGGCAGGTAATGGCGAAGTTCTTGCGCATCGTTGGATGGCTGTGGGTTGCGCTGGTTGCGTTGGCGGAGATTAGGGCGGCGATCCTGGACATGGACTACCTGCGTCATTTGGCCATTCTCGCAGTTATGGGGTTCCCAGGAGTCATTCTCGTGCTTCTCCCCAACTGGATTAAGTGGCTGAGGTCATAGCCGCGCAATGCCGCCCTTAGGTTTGACGAATTCGACAAAGTAGACTTGCCCCCTGACGAACGGCTCACTCCCGATATGGGAAGTGGGATTACCCCACTACTTTCGCCACCGTCTTCCCGATCGTCGCTGGCTGCAGCTTGGCATCGATGACGAGTTGGGCGGCGCCGAGGATGCCGGCGCGGTCGTCGCCGCGGGCGGTGTGGATGGCGAGGCCTTCGATCGCGAGCGGCAGGCAGCGCTGATAGATCAGCTCGCGGATGCCGGCGATCAGGTGCTCGCCGGCCTGCGCCAGCGTGCCGCCGACCACGATGGTGGTCGGGTTGAGGATGCTGACCACGTCGGCCAGCACTTCGCCGAGCACGCGCCCCGCTTCGCGGACGCGCTGGATGCATTCGGGCGTGCCGCGATCGAGCAGCGCCATCACGTCGCGTGCGTTCTGCCCGTCGAAGCCCAGTGCGCGCAGATCGCGCGCGATGGCCCAGCCCGCCGCCCGCGCCTCGACGCAGCCGAGCTTGCCGCAGCGGCACAGCGGCGCCTTGGGCGCGTCGAACTGGATGTGGCCGATATCGCCCGACGCGCCGCGCCCGCCGCGATAGACCTGGCCGCGCGTGACGATGCCGCTGCCGATGCCGGTGCCGGCCTTGACGAAGAAGAAGTGATCGGCGGACGGCCAGAAGCGGCGATGCTCCGACAGCGCCAGCAGATTGACGTCGTTGTCGATCAGCGCGTCGATGCCGAGAGCCTGCTCCAGCCAGCCGCGGATGTCGAAATTGTCCCACTGGCGCATGACCGATGGACCGACCACGCGCCCGCCCTCGTGATCGACCGGCGCCGGCAGACTGAGGCCGATGCCCAACACGTTCGCCGGCTTCCGTCCCACGCGTTTCAGGAGCGCGCGCCCGCTCCGCGCGATCTCGCCCAGGATGGGCAAGGGTCCGCTGGCAACATCGATCGCCACCGTCTGCTCGGCCAGGATGCGCGGCGCCAGATCGGTGACGGCGACGCGAATGAAGCTCTCGCCGATGTCGGCCGCCAGCGTCACGGCGAAGCTCTCGTTCAGCTTCAGGATGCGCGCCGGCCGGCCGCCGCTCGCCTGGCGCTCGGCCGTCTCGTCGATCAGGCCGACCTCCAGCAGTTCGTCCAGACGATGCGCGACGGTGGCGCGCGAGAGGCCCGAGACCCGCTCGATATCCGGCCGCGTTGCCGCCTGACGCGAGAGGATGAGGGCGAGAACCTGCCCCGCTCCCGCCGCCGGCTGACTGAAACGCGAATCGACCTTTTGCATATCCCTATACATATCTTTGCGATCATCTGCTTGACAAGAGGCAAAATGAGGAATTTGAATTATCACCGGCGATGCTGAAGCATGAGCCGAAAAACCGGCCCGCCGGCTACGGCGAGGACCACATTGGGAGGACGTGACATGATGGTGGATACACGTGCGGCCGCGCGCGGGCAGTCGCTCGCGTCGCGTTTGAAGAGCGTTACGGCGTGCGTTGCGGTGACGGCATTGACGGCGGTCCTATGGAGCGGCTCCGCCGGCGCGGCGGACAAGGTCATCGTCGGCCTCATCACCAAGACCAACACCAATCCATTTTTC
>DASYRS010000032.1:0-3308 GCA_036004205.1 Dongiaceae bacterium | reverse complement strand
GATTTGACGTGCGCCTCGATGAAGTCCTTGGCGTGGCCGGCAAGGTCACGGCCGTCGGTCCACAAATTGCGCCAGATGGCGAGGATGCCGGAGAGCGGTTGGTTGACCACCGCGGAGGAGAAGGATTCGAAGGTGATCGGGCCGCGATACTCGGCCTTAGCCAGCCCGCGGAAGACCCGGTCGAAATCGATCGAGCCGGCGCCGAGATAGCCGCGGTTGGATTCCCCGATGTGGAAATAGCCGAGCAGCGGACCGGTCTGGACGATCGCGGCCTCGATGTCCGCTTCCTCGATATGCATGTGATAGGTGTCGAGATGCACCTTGACGTTGGGCGCGCCCACCCGCTTGCAGAAATCGACCGCCTGGGCCGCCGTGTTGAGCACGTTGCTCTCGTAGCGGTTCACCACTTCCATGCCGATCGTGATGTTGCTTTTGGCCGCCTCGGCGCAAAACCGCCGGATGGCGTCGATCGAGCCGGCGATACCCTTTTCCGTCGGCGGCACGAAGTATTTCTGGAAGGCCGAATAGAGGATGCCGCAGACATGGGTCGCGCCGATGTCGCGCGCGACCCTGAGGGCGTCCATCAGCAGCGCCTCGCCGCGCGCGATCTTGTCGGGCTCGCCGCTGGAGATGTCGCTCGCCGCGTCGAGGCCGAGCGACATGGTGACGCCGAGGCGGTTCTTCTCGAGCTGGCGCCGGGTGAAATCGACATCGATCGATTTCGGGTCCAGCGCCGGGATCTCGATCAGGTCGAAGCCCAGGTCCGCGGTCGCGCCGATGGCCTTGGCGCAGTCCTCGTGGCTCCAGCCGCCGACCCAGACCAGCGCATGCACACCCAGCTTGTTCATTCCGTCCTCCCGTGCCGAAACGCGCCGGCCGCCGGCCTGTGAACCGGCGCGCCGTCAAAACGTTTCGCTATCGGCAAAGCTGCCGCCAGCACTCATTCGACGCCGCCTAGCGCCGACGTCTGTAAATCGATTTACAGAACCGGCCGCGCGCGGTCAATGCGCGCTCGGCCGCGGCCTCTAAGCCCTTGCGGACATTGCGAAAGACGGCGGGGGCGTGCGTGCCCCCGCCGGGTCTAGCGAGCCGCCGCCTCGCGCGCGACGGCGAAATCGGCGACGGCAAGTTCGGCTGGCGCAGGCTGGGGCCGGCCGAGGCTCACATACCGGTAGCCAAGCTGCGCCATCTCGTCGGGCCGGTAGATGTTGCGCAGATCGACCAGGTTGGGGGCTTTCATCTGGGTCTTGATGCGCTTGAGATCGAGCGCGCGATAGCTGTTCCACTCGGTCAGGATCACCAGCACGTCGGCGCCGGCGACCGCATCGTAGGGATCGTCGCAATAGCGCAGGTCGGGCATCAGCTTCTTCGCCTCTTCCACCCCGACCGGGTCATGCGCCTGCACCTTGGCGCCGCGCTTCATCAGCTCCGGCAGGATGACCAGGCTCGGCGCGTCGCGCATGTCGTCGGTGTTGGGCTTGAAGGTGAGGCCCAAGGCCGCCACCGTCTTGCCCGCAACCGATCCCCCGAGCGCCGCGACGACGCGCTCGACCATTTGGCGTTTCCTCGAGTCGTTGAATTCGACCGTTGTTTCGATCAGCGAAATGGGCGCATCGGCGTCGCGCGCGGTCTTCACCAGCGCCAGCGTGTCCTTCGGGAAGCAGGAGCCGCCATAGCCGGGACCGGGATGCAGGAACTTGGGTCCGATGCGACCGTCGAGCCCGATGCCGCGCGCCACGTCGTGCACGTCGGCGCCGACCTTGTCGCACAGGTCCGACACCTGGTTGATGTAGGAGATCTTCATCGCCAGGAAGGCGTTGGCGGCATACTTGATGAGCTCGGAGGTTTCGAGATTGGTGAAGAGGATCGGGGTCTCGATCAGGAACAGCGGCCGATAGAGCTGGCGCATCACCTCGCGCGCCCGCTCGGACTCGCAGCCGATGACGACGCGGTCGGGCCGCATGAAATCGCCGATCGCCGACCCCTCGCGCAGGAATTCGGGGTTCGACACCATGTCGAAGTCAGCCTTGGGATTGGCGGCGCGGATGATCCGCTCCACCTCCCGCCCCGTTCCGACCGGGACGGTCGATTTGGTGACGACGACCGTGTAGTCGCGAATCTCGTGGGCGATGCTCTTGGCGGCGGCATAGACATAGCTGAGGTCGGCGTGGCCGTCGCCGCGGCGGCTGGGCGTGCCGACCGCGATGAAGACGGCCGCTGCGCCACGCATCGCGGCGCTGAGATCGGTGGTGAAGCTGAGGCGCCGGCGCGCGACATTGTTCTTCACCAGATTGTCGAGTTCCGGCTCGTAGATCGGGATCTTGCCGTCATTGAGCTGCGCGATCTTGTTTGCGTCCTGGTCGACGCAGATCACCTCGAATCCGAATTCGGAGAAACAGGCCCCGGATACCAGCCCGACATAGCCGCTACCGATGACGGCGATTTTCATGAGTGACTCCTTATATCTGGATGGCGGTGCCCGGCCGGGCGTCCGACATGATTGCGCCGAAGCGGCGGTCGCGGCGGCGGAACTCCGCCACCGCCGCCATGAGGTCTTCGCCGGTGAAGTCCGGCCAGTATTTCTCGATGAACGCCATTTCCGCGTAAGCCAGCTGCCACAGCAGGAAGGTGCTGACCCGCTGCTCTCCGCTCGTGCGAATCATCAGATCGGGATCCGGCAGCGCGGCGGTGGAAAGATGCGCGCCGAACGATTCCTCGTCGATATCGTCCGGGTCCAGCATGCCGGCCCGCGCGCGCTTTGCCAGCCGGCGCGCGGCCTCGACGATGTCGCCGCGTCCGCCGTAATTGAGGGCGATGGTCAGATGCAGCCGGGCATTGTCCCGCGTCAGCCTTTCCGCTTCGGCGATCAGCGCGACGATATCGGCCGGCAGCGCCGCGCGCTCGCCGATCACCTGGAGGCGGATGCCGGCGTCGTGCAGCTCGTCCACATTGCGCTGCAGATAGGAGCGCAGCAGCCCCATCAGATATTGCACTTCCGCCTTCGGCCGCTTCCAGTTCTCGGACGAGAAGCCGAACAGCGTCAGGTGGGTCACGCCGGCATCGGCCGCGGCCCTGACCGTGCGGCGGGCCGCCTCGGCGCCGTGATGATGCCCCATCGTGCGCGGCAGGCCGCGCGCCCGCGCCCACCGGCCGTTGCCATCCATGATGATCGCGACGTGCAGCGACGCCTGCTTGGGCTGAGGCGCAAGCTTGCGTATCTCAACCAGAGCACTTGAGAACTCAGTCACGATCCCCCCATCGCACCGTTCGGTGCGCGTGTCCCAATGTCGTGTTCGCTGAGGCGGCGG
>DASYRS010000031.1:0-3316 GCA_036004205.1 Dongiaceae bacterium | reverse complement strand
TCCTCGCCGTCGCGCGTGCTGCGCTGGTGGCTAAGGTAACGCACCACAGCCTGCGCCATGGTCAGGCGGACAGTTTTCATAAGGCGGCTCCCGGTCTCGATTTCCTTCGCATCTTACTCCACCGCCACCCAAAGGAACTCCCCCTCTCCCCTCGCGGGAGAGGGTTGCGCAGGCTTAGCGAGGCGCAGCCGAGCTTAGCCGAAGCTGGGTGAGGGGCCCGCGCCGCCCGCGGACGAATGTCCGCATTCGCGGATAGGCGCGTAGCGCGGCAGCGCTCACTATCAGACTCGTTCATCGTGAATGGCGCTCTCCCGAGCGCGCGCGCCTCTTGGCGCGCTACCCCCCATCCAGCTTCGCCTAGGCTCGCTGTGCTCGCCAAGGCTGCGCATCCTTCCCCCGCAAGGGGGGAAGGGGAGAAATGGATGGGGAGAGGGGTGTTCAGCATCTGCGCGCACTCAAGCCGCTGCCGAATTGGCGCGTTTGGCTTTTTTCCAGGCGTCGGTGAGGCGCGAGAAGCGCTTGGCCATCTCCGCGATCGCGGCGGCGTCGTCCATCGTGCCGCGCAGCCAGGCATCGGCCGGCTCGGCGAAGATGGTGCGGCCGACCGCGAAGCCCTTCACGATCGGGTCGCTGGCCGCCGTCTGGAACGCTTCGTCCAGCACGTCCTCGCTGGCTTCCAATCCCAACAGCACGACGCCACGGCAGAACGGGTCGCGGGAGCGGATCTCATCGCCGACATGCTGCCAGGCCGTGCGCGTCGCCTGCGGCTCCAGCTTCCACCAATCGGGTCGGATGCCGAGGTCGTAGAGCCGGCGCAGGACAATGGCGATGGTCTCGTCGGCCAGCGCGCCATGCTTGCCGGCGATGATCTCCACCAGCAATTCGCGCCCGGCCGTGCGCGCGGCATCGTACAACGTCAGCAGCCGCTCCTCCTGCTCGGCACGCAGCGCCTCGGGATCGTTCGGGTGATAGAAGCACAGGCACTTGATGACGTGGGTCAGTGGCCATTCCGCAAGGTGCGAGCCGAGATCATCGGTCTCGAACCTGAGCGGCCGCGATCCCGGCCGCTCCACCGGCCGCGCGATCCACAGCTCGTGATCGGCCGCGCGGAACAGAGCCTCGCGCCCATAGGTGCCATCCAGCAGCATGCCGAAGCCCGGCTGCCCGTCCGCGACCTTGGTCGCCGCCGCCACCGCCAGTGCCTTGAATTCATCGATGCGCGACCGCGGCGCGCCGGCCTTGTCCGCCAGCTCTTCCAGCTGCGCGCGGTGATCGATGGCGAGCGCCATCAGGGTCGGCCAGTGGCCGCGCCGCGTGGTCGCCCAATGGATGTGGTTGAGGTCGGCATCGTGGCGCAGCGCGCGATGCTTGCTGCCGTGCTTCAGGAAATATTGCAGCTCGGTCCAGGTCGGGATCTCCGGCGAGCACAGCAGGCGCGACACCGCGAACGCGCCGCAGGCATTGGCCCAGGTCGCGCAGGTCTCCAGCGGCTCGTCGGTCAGCCAGCCGCGCAGGAAGCCCGACATGAAGGCATCGCCCGCGCCCAGCACGTTATAGACCTCGATCGGGAAGCCGCTGCCGACGATGCCGTGATCCACGTTGTCCGGAATCGCATCGGGGAACACCGTGCAACCCTTGGGCCCGCGCTTCAGCACGATGGTGGCGCCGCTCCTGATCCGGATGTTGCGCAGCGCGGTCAGCACATCCTCCGCGCCGCCCGCGATCTTCACCTCTTCCTCCGTCCCGACGATCAGGTCGCAATCGGGCAGGATGGGGAGCAAGTGCTGCGACACGCGGTCGGAGGCGATGTAGCGCGATTCGCCGGCGCCATGGCCCGCGAGGCCCCACAGGTTCGGCCGGTAGTCGATGTCGAACACGATCTTCGCGCCGCTCTCGCGCGCGATCTTCATCGCCTTGCGCTGCGCCGCCGCGGTGTTCGGGGTGGAGAAATGCGTGCCTGTCACCACCACGGCGCGCGTGCGTTTGAACAAGGCCGGATCGACGTCGCTTTCGTCGAGCGCCATGTCCGCGCAATCGGTGCGATAGAAGATGAGGGGGAAGCTGTCCGAATCCCGCACGCCCAGGATGACGAGGGCGGTCAACCGCTTGGGGTCGGTCTTGATGCCATCGATGGCGACGCCTTCGCGCGCCATCTGTTCGCGGATGAAGCGGCCCATATGCTCGTCGCCCACCCGCGTCAGCACCGCGGATTTGAGGCCGAGGCGCGCCGCGCCGATCGCGATGTTGGAGGGGCAGCCGCCGACCGACTTGGCGAAGGTGCCCATGTCCTCCAGCCGGCCGCCGATCTGCTGGCCGTAGAGGTCGACCGAGGACCGTCCGATGGTGATGACGTCAAGGTCTTGGGCCATATGGCTGTCCCGCCCAGTCTTCGGGGGAGCGTTAATTCGCCTCCCACTGTAAGCGCGCCGGGTGGGGCGCACCAATTTGACGCGCTGCTTGACGTTCGCGCTTGCCCTAATGAAACAAACATTCTATTTTCTGTCAATAACGGAATGAACGGTATTTTGCAGGAGGTACATCATGCGGATCGGACTGTTAGGCGTCGGCCGGATCGGCCAAATTCACGCGCGCTCCGCCGCCGGCCACAAAGCCGCCACTCTGGTCGCCGTGACCGATGTCGACGCCAAGGTCGCGGCCGCCATCGCCGCCGAAACCGGCGCGACCGTCGCCAAGGGCATCGCCGACATCATCGCCGACAAGAGCATCGACGCGGTGCTGATCTGCACCCCGACCGACACCCACGCCGATCTGATCGAGCAGGCGGCGAAGGCCGGCAAGGCGATCTTCTGCGAAAAGCCGGTCGATCTCTCGGCCGAGCGCGTGCGCGCCTGCCTCAAGGTCGTTGCCGACACCAAGGCCAAGCTGATGATCGGCTTCAACCGCCGCTTCGACCCCAGCTTCGCTTCGTTGCAGAAGCGGCTGGCGGCGGGCGAGGTGGGCAAGCCTGAGATCGTCACCATCCTGTCGCGCGATCCCGCGCCGCCGCCGGTCTCCTACATCGCGCGCTCCGGCGGCCTGTTCCGCGACATGATGATCCACGACCTTGACATGGCGCGCTTCCTGTTGGGCGAGGAGCCGGTGGAAGTCTCCGCCATGGCCGCCTGCCTGGTCGACCCCGCCATCGGCCAGGCCGGCGACATCGACACCGCCGTCGTCACCTTGAAGACCAAGAGCGGACGCCTCGCGCAAATCTCCAACTCGCGCCGCGCCACCTACGGCTACGACCAGCGCATCGAGGTCCACGGCAGCGGCGGCCTGCTGCGCGCGGACAATCAGCACGCGACGACGGTGGAGA
>DASYRS010000030.1:0-4160 GCA_036004205.1 Dongiaceae bacterium | reverse complement strand
GGTCGGGCGCAACACCGCGCCGGCGATCGCCATGGCAGCCTGGTTCGCGCGCGAGCGCTGGGGCGGCGACACGGTGCTGCTGGCCATCGCGGCCGACCATCTGATCGTCCCGCAGGATGCCTTCCAGGCCGATGTCGATGTAGCCGTCGCCCTGGCGCGCGACGGCTGGATCGCCACCTTCGGAATCCGCCCGACGTACCCGGAGACCGGCTACGGCTATATCGAGGTCGATCGCGACCGGCCAATCGGCGGCGGCTTCGCCACCCGGAAGTTCAAGGAGAAGCCGGCGCCCGAACTCGCCGCCAGCTACATCCTCGATGGGGCGCATTACTGGAACTCGGGCATCTTCTGCATGCGCGCGGATCTCTACCTGGCCGAGCTTGCGGCGCACCAGCCGGAGCTGGCCGCCGGCGCGGCCGCTGCCTGGCAGGCCGCGCGCGCGCGGCAGGAGCGGGTGGATCCGGCCTCGCGCACGATCGAGCTGCATCCGGAAACCTTCAGCGCGCTCTCCGACATCTCGGTCGATTACGCGGTGATCGAACGCTCGGAGCGCGTCGCCATGGTGCCGGCGAGCTTCGAATGGAGCGACATCGGCTCCTGGCGCGCCGTCAGCGAGCTGGTGGCGCCCGATACCGAAGGCAATCGCATCGTCGGCCGCGCTCTCGCGCTCGACACCCGCAACACCTTCATCCAGAGCGCGCATCGCCTGACCGCGGCGGTCGGCGTGCAGGATCTGCTGATCGTCGACACCGAAGACGCGCTCCTGGTCGCGCACGCCAGCCGCGCCCAGGACGTCAAGCGCATCACCGACCGCCTGCGCGCCGAGGGCCATGAAACCCAGAAGCTGCATCGCACGGTCCATCGGCCCTGGGGCAGCTTCACCGTGCTCGAGGAAGGCGCGCATCACAAGATCAAGCGCCTGGAGATCAAGCCCGGCGGCGGCCTTTCGCTGCAGATGCACCAGCAGCGCAGCGAGCATTGGGTGGTGGTCGAGGGCGAAGCGCGCGTGACCCGGAACGAGGAAGTCATCATCCTCGCGCGCGACCAATCGACCTACATCCCCGTCGGCACCAAGCACCGGCTGGAGAATCAGGGCGATACCCCGCTGATCGTCATCGAAGTGCAGACCGGCCGCTATCTCGGCGAGGACGACATCGTGCGCTTCGAGGACCGCTACGGGCGGATGTCCGAGGGCAAGTAGAAGGCCGGTTCGGCCTGCCTGGACGCCATCGGCGATGTGGTTGCCCTTCGTGGACGTCTATCGAACTAGGTGCGTCGTTCCACAGCTTTCTTTCCGCCTGCGGTTGGAGCACGGCAAGACCATCCGGCTCGTCGTGCCGAACTCGACGAAGATGTAACCGGTCGTGGGTGCCGGCTCCCTGGTCGGGAGCCGGTCCCTCGGTTGCCGTCACGCCACGAGATTGGCCGGATCGGCGGCGGCGAAGATCTCCGACCGATCAGCACGAGGCGGATAGATCCACACGCTGTTGATCTGGCGTTTCAGGGCTTTCGCCTCGGCACCCCGCAGCTTGATCTCGCGATGCCAGCCCTCAGTGAAGATCGCGCCCCAGGCGCCGAGATCCAGGCAGGTCACGTATTTGGGTTGGCTATAGGGCCGGCCCGGATGACCGATCAGGTCGGCGGCGACATTATGCCCGGCGGAGCGGCCCAGGCTGATGGCATGCTGGCACGACATCAGGGCGTGATTGCCCGCGTCATCGGTGGCGGCATAAGCCACGTCGCCGGTGGCGAAGATCGTCGGCACGCCCTTCACCCGCAATTCGGAATCCACGTGCAGGCGACCGAAGGCATCGCGCTCCGCATTGATCTGCGCCGTCAGCGGGCTCGCCCGTACGCCGGCCGTCCAGATCACGGTCTTGGCCTCGATGCGTTCACCGCTGGAGGTGGTGAGGCCATCGGCATCGATGCTGGTCACCGACGCATTGGCCTTCCAGGTGATGCCAAGCTCCTCGATCGCTTCCACGATCAGGGGGCGTGGGCCGGCGCCGAGCTCTTGGCCAATCGTGGGCGCACGGTCGACGACGATCACCTTCACATCGGTGTTCTCGCCCAGGATCGAGCGCAGACGCGCCGGCATCTCCGTCGCCGTCTCGATGCCGGTGAAGCCGCCGCCAGCGACGACAACGGTATTGCGGGCCGGCGTATCCGGTAGATGCTTCAACGCGGCGAGATGCGCATCCAGTTTGCCGGCATTGGCCAGCGTATCGACATTGAAGCTGTATTCCTTCAGGCCGGGAATCGGCGGTTCGACCAGCTTGCTGCCGGTCGCCAGGACCAGGCGGTCGTAAGAGAGGGTGAAGCTCTTGCCATCCGGACCGGTTGCCTCGACCTCGTGCTTCCCCGGGTGGATATGCTGCACACTGCCCTCGATGTATTTGACCCCGGCCGCATCCAAAACATCCTTGAGCGGCGCCTGCATGGCGGTCGGATTGACTTCATAGAAGCGTGGCCGCACGTGCAGCACCGGCTCCGGCGCAATCAGCGCCACTTCCACGGCCTTGTCCTTCTTGGTCTGGTCCAGCAAGCGCGCCGCGCTGAGCGCACTCCACATGCCGGCAAAACCGGCACCGATGATCAGGATACGTTGGGTCATTTCAACTCTCCTCAGGTTGAGTTCCATCATCGACCGGACACCTCTGTGCCGGCCTTGTACGAGCCAAAATCGGGCTACTGGATGCGCCTGCTAAGGCGTTCGCCGCTGTCGGCGCTTCTGATCCTGTGCGTTCCGGCGGCTCCGCCGCCAATCTCCGAGACTTTCTCCTTAGACGGATATCAGTGGGTTGATGATGACTGAAGACGGGCGGAAAGGCTTTGCCGTGACATCAAAATCGACTTGGATTTCTGTCCAAAAGCACTTGCGCTATTGTCCTGCGGCGCGGCGCGCATTCCCCTGTATCGGTGGAGTCCAACCTTGATGACGACCAGCATCGGCGCGGCGAACACAAAAAGCAGGGCGACTGAGTTGAAGGCCGTGTCGAAGGCGATCACGGTTGACTGGCCGATGACAGCTCTATCCAGCAGGCCCACGGCAGCCCGGCCGGCGGATACGGCCTCCATTCCTCTTGCGGTGAGCATGACTGCCGTCGCCGTCAGCCGCTCGCTGACCGCGGGAACGCCTGCGGTGACGTCGGCGCCGAGCACCGTGACATTGCCGGCGACATTGTGGTCGATCAGCGTCTGAAGTCCGGCGACTCCCGCAAGGCCGCCAAGCTGTCGACACGCATTGAAGAGGCCTATGCCGGACGCGAGGTTTCGGTCAGTGAGATTGGTGAAAGCGGTCAGGGTGAGCGACAGGAACAGGAAGCCAAGGCCCAGGCCGCGCAGCAGGATAGCGGCCGTCATGTCGTCGGTGCCGCTCTCGCTGGTCGAGCCGGACAGCATCCACATCGAAACCATGATCATCAGGATTCCAAAGGGCACGGTAGCGATCGGAGGAACGCGGCGGACCTGGAAGAGGAAGGCGGCGACAAGGAGTGCGCCGACGAAGAGAGCGCCACTGGGCAACAGCAGCTGGCCGGCCTCGGTCGGCGTGAACGCCAGGACGGACACGGCAAATGACGGAATCAGGAACGAGCTCCCGAACAAGGCAGCGCCGGCGACGAAGCTGACGCAAAAAGCGAAACAGAAGTCCTCCGACCGGAAGGGCGTGAGGTCGAGCAGGCCATGCCCTTTGGCGAGCAATTGTTGGGCGAGGAAGGCTAGCAGAGTGGCCGCGCCGACCACCGTCAGCCACAGGACATGGTGCTCCTCGAACCAGTCCCATCGGCTGCCCTGGCTAAAGACGTAGGTAAGGCAGAACAGCGCAATGGAGATCAGCGAACATCCAACCCAATCAAACGGACGCTGTATGGTCCTGACGGACGTCGGGCCGTCCGCGATCAGCAGGAGTCCGGCGGCCGCCATGGATACCGGAACGATGCTGAAGAAAATCAAGGTCCAGGACTGGCTTTCGATCAGCCAGCCTTGGAGAGCCGGCGCGATGGTCGCGGGAGCAACTACTGAGCCCATGGCAAACAAAGCTTGAAGGATCGGTTGGTGAAGTCGCGGATAGGCGAGAAAGATGATTGCCTGGCCCGCGATCAGCAACGTTCCGCCGGAGAAGCCCTGTATGAGACGAAGCGCAATCAGCAGGTCCAGGC
>DASYRS010000029.1:0-2854 GCA_036004205.1 Dongiaceae bacterium | reverse complement strand
GGCGCGCCCGCTCCTGCCGCACGCCGCCGCGCCCGTTCAGCACGCGGTCGACCGTCGCAACCGAGACCTGGGCCGCCGCCGCCACGTCCTGGATGGTCGTCTTCCGCTGTGTCATCCGGTCAATCTAGCTTGAGGGGTTTCCCGCTCAAATTCTAGCAAATGATGGGATCACATCAAATCGATCTTTGCTGCGGGCAACGGCCAGGCCGGGCTAGTGTTCAGCTGCCATGCAAGTAGCGGTCGTGGGATCCAGCGTCGTCAAGGCGGCGCAGTACGACGAGGGGCGTCAGCACCTCGATGTCGTGCTGACGACCGGCCGCGTTTATCGCTACCTCGACGTGCCTCCCGAGGTCTATCGGGCGTTCATGACCGCCAAGTCGAAGGGCCGCTACTACAACGACCACATCCGCGATGTTTACCTCTATGAGCGCCTCGGCCACCGATAGTGGCGACGGCCCGCTTACAGCCGCGGCTCCGGCGCGAAGGTTTCGCTATTGGCTCTGTCCAACGGAAAGATCGGCCGGCGCACCTTCTTGAAGGTGAGCTGGTCATAGTCCGACGTGCAGACGCCCACGCCGGCGCATTCGACGGTCGCGCGCGCGATATCGCCCAACCCGGCGCGCCAGTGCACCCGGCTCTTCAGCATCACGTATCTCTTCTGCCGCGGATCGATGCCCAGGCTCAGGAAGCAGTTGAGGTCGAACGGCTCGACATGGTTTGAAATCAGCACGATCTCGGCGCGTCCGGTATCGAGAACCACCGACAGGCCCATGCTCACTTCGACGCCGCGGCCCATCTGCCCGCCGTTGCGGAAGCGGCCGTCGGTGATCGCTTTCACGCGGCCGGTCACGGTGAGAGGCGGGCTCGCGGCCGCGATCGCCGGCATCTTCATCTTGCCGCCGATCGACAGTGTGACCTCTGCCCCTACGCCCGCGGCGATTGCCTGTTGCACCGCCTGCGGATCGTAGATCGCGAAGGCGACGACGTCGCTCAAGCCCTGGCGCAGAATCTCGGCCAGGACGATTGTCGTGTCCATCGTGCCGCCCGAAGCGCAATTGTCGTAGTGGTCGAGCAGGATGATGGGGCCATCGCCGGCTTCGTTCCCCATGACCTGGGCACGCGCGACGGACTGCTCCAGACCCTCGATCTTGAAGACAAAATCCTGGCGGTCGCGCCACGCCTGGCCCAGCAGCTCGTCGCGCAGGCGGTCGGCCAGCGCCTGGTCGCCATCGGTCACGATGACGGCGCTGAGGCCGGCATTGCGGATGTCGGCATGTGGAAAGCCGGTGAACAGGCTTGCGGCCAGCGCGCCATCCTTGGCCATGGCCGCGCAGCGCGCCTGCAACGCCTTGTTCGGATTCTCGAAAGTGCCCTGCTTCATGACATGCGGCAGCATCGGCGCATTGCCCCAGGCCATGACGGGGCGCACCTCGCCGCGGATCGCCCGCGACAGGATCGACCCGGCAAGCGCGCCGGTCTCATGCATGTCGATATGGGGATAGGTGTGATAGCCGACCACCACGGTCGCGTTGTCGATGATGTCGCCGTAGAGATTGGCGTGCATGTCGAGCGAAACGGCGATCGGCGTCCTGGCATCGATCGCGCGGATCCGCTTCAGCAGGGCGCCTTCGCCGTCGTCCAGGCTCTCGGTCACCATCGCCCCATGCAGGTCGAGCAGGATGCCGTCGAAGCCGCCCCTGCTCACCTCGGCGCATATCGCATCGGTAATCTCGGCATAGGCCTTGTCCTCGACCGGGCCGCTCGGCGGCGCATGGGCGGCGATGGCGAAGACGATGTCGGCCCCGACGCGCTCGGCGAGTTCGAGATAGGCGCCGGCCGCGGTTCCGGTCCCGCGATAGGCGGCGATCGCGGCCTCGCCACGCGGCGGCCCGCGGCCCTGCCCGAACCGCGCCAGCGGCGTCGGCACGGGCGAGAACGTGTTGGTCTCGTGCTGCATCATGGCGATGAGAAAGCGCATGGGTGCCCCGATCTCCCGAGCCGAACGCCAGGTCGTCAGGGTCGCATCCTTCCGCCGACGCGGCCGACCGTCAAGGCTGCGCGTCTTCCGGCTGCGCTAGAACGGCCGGTACGCCACGCAATCGATCTCGATCTTGGCGTCGATCATCAGCGGCGACTGTACGGTCGAGCGCGCGGGCGGGATGCCGGGGAAATAGCTGGCGTAGATCTTGTTGAAGCTCCAGAAGTCGCGCGCGTCGGCCAGCCAGACATTGCACTTGATCACGTCGTCCAAGGTGCAGCCGGCCTTTTCGAGAATGCGCCGCAGGTTCTCGATGGTTTGGCGGGTCTGCACGATGATGCCGCCATCGACCAGCTCGCCATTTTCGTTGTGCGCCACCTGGCCCGAGACATAGACGAAATCGCCGGCGCGAATCGCCGGACTGAAGGGCAGCGATTGTCCGCCGGCGCCGGTCTTGGGCGCGCCGATCTGGATCTTCAATGACTTCTTTGCGACCGCGATCTTCGCGCCGCTCTTGGCTTTCGCGCTCATGAACTCAGGCTCCCCGCATCTCGCGCGCCGCGCTTGCGCGCCGGCGTCGCCTAGGCATTGGCTCCGCTTGACTCGACTTCCATTGTCATAAGATAGTCGCGATGTCCATCCCCATGAAGAGGTTCCAACCAGTTGGAATACAGGATGGTCGAGGCTTTGAAGATGGAGGGACAACCAATGTCACACATGTTGCGCACTACGATGGTCGGGCTGGCGGCATTGGTCGCCGTCTCGGCGGGGCCCGCGATGGCCCAGGAGCAGAGCAAGCTGGAGGAGGTGCTGGCGCGCGGCCACCTCATCGTCGGCACGGGCAGCACCAACGCGCCGTGGCACTTCAAGGACGAG
>DASYRS010000028.1:0-2180 GCA_036004205.1 Dongiaceae bacterium | reverse complement strand
TCTCGGGTAAACCCGAGATCGGTGTCTGCAGCGCACCACTTCGTGCTGCGCTGCGCCCGGGACACGCGGGCTTAAGCTACACTGACCCGCTTTCGCGGGAACGACCCGAACTTGTCAGCCCGGTTTAACCCCGTAAGCGCGCGCCCAACCCAAGCCGTCTTCGGTTCTCGCCCGCGGCCGGTACTCGCAACCCACCCAGTTGCTGTAACCGAGCCGATCGAGCGCCGCGAAGATTTCGGGATAGTTCACCTCGCCCTCATCGGGCTCGTGCCGCGACGGCACGGCTGCGATCTGCACATGGCCGACGCAGGGAAGATGCTTTTCGAAGCGCCTGATGAGATCGCCGCCGACGATTTGCGCGTGGTAGAAGTCGAACTGGATGCGTACGTTCGGTCGCTCCGCCTTGGCGATGATGTCGGCTGCCTGCTCGGCGCGGGTGAGGAAATAATCCGGCCGGTCGCGCGGATTGATCGGCTCGATCAACAGCGTGATGTTCTTCTCCCGCGCCGCGTCGGCGGCGCGCATCAGATTCCTGATGAAGGTCATCTCCGCCGCCGGCCGCTGCTCCGGCGGCACTTTGCCGGCGAGGCAGTGGATTTGGCAGCCGCCGATGGCGGTGACGTAGTCGAGCGCCTGCCTAAACAGCGTGGCGAATTCCTGCTCGCGGCCCGGAACGGCGGCGACGCCGAACTCCCCTGCTGCGGCCTGACCGGGCGCGGTGTTGATGCCGAGCATGGTCAAGCCGTGGCGCTCGAGCTCGGCCTTCACCGCGGACGGCGCGTGGTCATAGGGAAATTGCAGCTCGACCGCGCGAAAGCCGGCCGCGGCCGCGGCGGCGAACCGCTCGATCAGCGGCCGCTCGGTGAACAGGTAGGCCAGATTGGCGGCGAAGCGGGGCATGCAGACGAACCGTGCGCGGTGATGTTATAGCAGTCCGTTTGGTAATCGACACTCATCGCTGTGGGCTGATCCTCGCGGAGTAATCGTAGGTCTATGCTCGCCAACGACAGCTTCCACATCGCAGTGTTGCCGGGCGACGGCATCGGGCCGGAAGTCATGGTGCCGGCGCTCGCGCTGCTCGAGAAGGTCGCGGCATCGACGCCGGGGCTCAAATTCCATTTCACCGAGGCGCCGGCGGGCGCCGGCCACTATCGCGACACCGGCAAATCGATGCCGGCGACCACCATCAAGCTGTGCGAAGAAGCGGACGCGATCCTGCTCGGCGCCTGCGGACTGCCGCATATCCGCTATCCCGACAACACCGAGATCATGCCGCAGGTCGAATTGCGCTTCATCTTCGACCTCTATGCCGGCGTGCGGCCATGCCGGCTGGTCCCGAACGTGCCGAGCCCGATCGTGGGCGCGGCCGAGCGCGGCATCGATCTCGTCGTGATCCGCGAATCGACCGAGGGCCTGTTCGCCTCCATGGGCAAGGGCGTGGTGACCGAGACCGAAGCCCGCGAGACGCTGGTCATCACGCGCAAGACATCGCAGCGGCTGTTCGACTTCGCGTTTCGCCTGGCGCGCCGGCGCAGGGCGCGCGGCGGTCGCGGCCTTCTCACCTGCGTCGATAAGGCGAACGCGTTCAAGGCTTACGCCTTCTTCCGCAGCATGTTCGACGAGTGCGCGGCGCGCCATCCCGATGTCGCCACCGATCGCCTCTACGTCGACGCCTGCTCCGCCATGCTGGTGCGCCGCCCATGGGACTTCGACGTGATGGTGATGGAGAACATGTTCGGCGATATCATCTCCGATCTGACTGCCGGCCTGATCGGCGGCATGGGAATGGCGCCCTCGGCCGACATCGGCGATACCCACGCGGTGTTCCAGCCGTGCCACGGCACCGCGCCAGATATCATGGGCAAGGGGCTCGCCAATCCGACCGGCATGATTCTCTCTGCCGCGCTGATGCTGGATTGGCTCGCGGAACGTCATGGCCATACCGGGGCCGCCGCGGCTGCCCGCGCCATCGAAGACGCGGTCGATCGCGCCTTTGCCGCAGGTCTCAAGCCCTGTGAATTTGGCGGTCGCGACGGTACTGCGGCGATCGGGAGCGCGGTGCTGCGAGCACTCGACGCCTCCGGCAAGGCCTAGAACAAGGCCTGCCCACCATTTTGTGGGATAATTCCCACCTCCCTGCGTTTCTGGCACAAGACAGCCCACGCCCGGCGTTGGCGGAC
>DASYRS010000027.1:0-10181 GCA_036004205.1 Dongiaceae bacterium | reverse complement strand
AGGGCGGCTATTTCCCCTATCGCCTGAGGCAGGATGCGGGCCCGGAAAACGCGCTCGGCCCGATGAAGCTCGATTTCCAGAACGATTATTCGGTGTTCATCCACGGCACGTCGGCGCCCAAGCTGTTCGCGAAGCAGGATCGGTTCTTTTCCTCCGGCTGCGTGCGGGTGGACGATCCGCTCGGCCTCGCCACCTTCCTGATCCAGGACGATCCGAGCTGGAACCGCGAGCGCGTCGAGGAGGTGGTGAAAGGCGGCAAGACCACCTATGTCAAGCTGGCGCGGCCGATCCCGCTGCACATCGTTTACATGACGGCTTGGGTGGACGAAGAGGGCATCGCCAATTTCCGCGATGACATCTACGACAACGACCCCAGCATCGCCATCCCCGGCAGTCTCGCATCCCCGACCCTGGTCGCGGAGCAGCACAGCACGTCGGTACCCACCCAGCGGCAGGGCAGCAACAAGTAGCCCTTTGCAGGTTGCACGGGTCCGGCGGGTCGCGTCATGATACAGCGGGGTCGCCGCCGGGGTGGCGGCGAGTCGCCCGCAGGTCGTGGGGCGCGCTGCAGTGGAATTCTTCGAGTCGATGTGGGGACCGATCCTGGTCGCCGGCGGAGTTTTTTTCGTGCTGGTCGTGCCGGCGCTCAGCATCGCGGCCTTTCGCGCGACCCAGCGCCTGGAGCGCGAGCTCACGCTCCTGCGCCTTGAGCTGCGCAGCCTGCGCGACCGCCAAGAGGCAGCGGCCTACATGCCGCACCGGCCGTCTCATCCGGTGGAGCCGCACCCGGTAGAGGAGCCGCCGGAAACCGCCGCGCCGCCTGTCGCACCCATGCAACCAATCCCGCCCGAAGCGCCGGGTGCTCCCAGCCCGATCGTTCAGGAAACGTCGCCGCCACCGGAACCTTCGGCGCCGTTGACCCCGCCGCGCGCGCTGGCCGAACCGGCGCCGCGCGGGCTGGAGCAGCGGCTGGGCGCGCGCGGCTTTGTTTGGCTGGGCGGGGCTTGCATCGCGCTGGCGGGCGGGTTCCTGGTCAAGTATTCGATCGACGAGGGCTTGCTCGGCCCCGGCATGCGCGTCGCGCTCGGCGTCCTGCTCGGCATCGCGCTGCTGGTTGCCGGCGACTTCATGCGTCGGAGATCCGCCACCATCGGGCAGGCGCTGACGGCGGCCGCGGTCGCCGATCTCTATGCCAGCCTGTTCGCGGCGGTGGCGCTCTATCAGCTCATTCCCCCGGCCTTGGCGTTCGTGATCCTGGCGGTGCTGACCTTCATCGCCATCGGCCTGTCGCTGCGGCACGGGCCATTCGTTGGACTGGTCGGCCTGGCAGGCGGCTTCGTGGCGCCGGCGGTGGTCTCGACCGGAGAGCCTCATCCGGCGATTCTCTTCAGTTACCTCTATCTGCTGCAGTTGGGCGCGCTGTGGCTGGAGCGGCAGCGCGGCTGGTGGTACCTGCCGGCGATCGCGAATGCCGGCGGCCTGGGCTGGGCCTTTCTCGCGCTCGCGCTGTCGATGCGGGATGTTGGCGGCATCGACGACGTGGCGATTCCGATCTATCTGGTCGTCGTCGCGGCCAGCGTATTCTGGCTGTCGCCGCGCTTGGCATCGTCCTCGGATTGGCCGCAGTCCCGGATCGTCGGGTTGGCCACCGCCGCCGCTGTCGCCCTGCTGATGCTGCTGTGGCTGGCGAACGAGGAATTCCAGCTCGGCGCCTGGACGTTCGCGACCTTGCTGGCGATGGTCGGGGCGGTGAGCGGCCGGCTGAAGCCGCAGCACGAAATCGCGGCCTTCGCGCTGACCGCGGTCCCAATCCTGGGATTGCTGGAATGGAACGTGCAATTCCAGCCGGCGTTCGATCTCGACCTCTATCTGTGGATCGCCGGCATCGTCGGCATATTGGGCACCGCCGGCGGCTACGCCCTGCTGTGGGGCGCGCGCAATCCGGAGCGCTGGTCGCTGCTGTCCGCGATCTATGGCGCGGCGGTGCTCGCGATCGCGTACTGGCGGCTGCGCGACATCGAGCTGCTGCTGCCCTGGTCCATCGTCTGCCTCATCCTTTCCGCCGTGCATCTGCTGTTCACGGAGCGGCTGCGGGTCTGGCGGTTCAAGGACCGCTTCTATCGCCGCGCCTTCGGCGTACACGCCTTGGCCTGCGCGGGCTTCCTCGCCGCCGCTGTACCGATGTGGGTGGAGCGCGAATGGCTGCCGGTCCTGTGGTCGCTGCTGCTGCCCTTGATCGCCTGGATCGCGAACAAGATCGAAGAGCCATGGCTGCGGCGGGGCCTGTGGGTTGCGGCGCCGGCCGTCCTGATCGCGGTGCTGGTCTCCGGATTTCCGGCCGGCAACCGGCCGATCTTCAACTGGCTGGCCTATGGCCTGGGCGTGCCGACCTTGTGTTTCGCCGCCACCGCCTGGCTGGCGCGCCGCGCCAGCGACCTCCGGCTCATGCTGCTGCTGCAGGCCGGTGCGCTGATCCTCGGATTCCTGCTGGTCACGCTGGAAATCCGGCATCTGTTCCATGGCGCGATGTTCAGGACCGCGCCGCTCGGATTTGCGGAAGCGGGCACGCTGACCTTGCTGTGGGGCGCGCTGGCGCTGGCGACCTGGCGCATGGCACAGCGCCGAGGCGAAGCACGATTGCGCTGGATCGCCTATGGCCTGGCGAGCTTGGCGGGACTTCTCACCGTGATCGTCATCTGGGGCCTCGCCAATCCGTTCCTTCATCCGATCTCGATCCTCGGCCTGCCCATTCTCAACAGCGCCCTCTATGTGTTCGGCAGCGGCTTCGTCCTGTTCATGGCGATGGCGAGCATGGTGCGCCGTTCCACGCTCGATGCCGCTCAACGGCATACGATCATGGGCTTGGCCGCGGCGATCGGCCTGATGAACGGCTTTCTCGGTGTCAGCGCGCTCAACCGCCACCTGTTCCATGGCGAGCTGATCGATTTCCACGATGGCCCGCCGCTGTGGAGCGACGCCGAATATTACGGGTACTCGGTCGCCTGGCTGATCTATGGCGGGCTGATCCTCGTGCTGGCCATCTGGCGGCGGCTGCCCGCCTTGCGCCATGCGGCGGCCGGCATCGTCGTGCTGGTGGTCTGCAAGGTGTTCCTGGGCGATGCCAGCGGCCTCACCGGCCTGTACCGCTTCGCCTCGTTCCTCGGACTTGGCGTCACCCTGATCGCGCTCGGCTATCTTTATCAGCGCATGCTGAAGCGCGCGGAAAGCTGAGCGATGAAAGACGCCGGGCGATGAAGACTGCCGAGCGATGAAGACTGGCGCCATCGCCATCGTCCGCAACGCGGCCGATCTCGCGCCGCTGACCGCCTTGCATCACCATCTGCTCGGCGCGGACAGCGTGTGGGTGATCGACAACGGCTCGAGCGACGGCACGTATGAGATCTTGCGGGACCTGGCGGCGCGGGTGCCGGGGTTGCGGGTGGATCGCGACGACGGGCCGTTCGACCAGGCGCGCATGGCGACCGACATGGCGAACGCGCTGCTGCGCGAAGGCCATCGCCTGATCGTGCCGTTCGATTCCGACGAATGCTGGGATCTGTCGATCCCGCGCCTCGCGCGCTTCATGGCCGAGCAGCGCGTCAACGCGGTCACCGGCACGGTCGTCAACTATGTGCAGGCGCGCCGGGTGCTGGCGCCGACGCCGCGGAGTTGGCAGCTCGCCGATCGGCGCGTCGAGCGGCCGATGGATCCCGGCGATCTGCGCGGCTCCATGAAGGAGGAGCGCCATTCATTTGTGCAGCTCATCTTCACGCCCAAGATGCTGGCGGCGCCTCCGGCGGGCGAGACCGTCAGGATCGTCAAAGGCGCGCACTCCATCGAGTATGACGGCCGCACGGTGATGCCGTGGCGGCGCGTCGCGTGCCTGCACCTTCCGCTGCGCGCCGCCTCGGAACTCGAGAAGCGCGTGCGGGACTACAAGGAGCGCCACGCGCCGTTCCGCCCGAATCCCGAGTTCGGCTGGCGGCTCAATTACTGGTCCGAGATGCTGGAGAGCGGCAAGATCGAGCGGGAATGGGCGGCGAATTCCTATGCGCCCGACGGCACGCTCGACGTGTTCGGCGGTCCCGCGCCGACCATCCGCGACGACCGGCTGGTGCGCTATCTGCGGCGAGCCGATCTGTTCCGGCAGGCGATGCGCCTGCCCGGTGCCAGGTTTTGGGCCATGCCGGCGCGCGCGCTCCTGAAACCGCGATTTGCCAGCGTCAAATCGCCCGCGGGTCTGGATCTGCGCCCGCCGCAGAGCGAACCGACTCAGCCGTAGGTCTTACTCTTCGACCCAGGCGACGCGCAGGATGTTGGTGGAGCCGGGCGTGCCGAAGGGAACGCCGGCGGTGATCACCAGCCGCTCGCCGATCTTTGCCATCTCCTGCTTCAGCGCGATGCGGCAGGCCTTGTCGACCATCTCCGAGAAGCGCTTGAGGTCGGAAATCAGGACGCAATGCGCGCCCCAGGCGAGCGACAAGGCGCGCGCTGTCGAGAGCGATGCGGTCAGCGCCATGATCGGCACTTCCGGCCGCTCGCGCGCGACGCGCAGCACGGTGGAGCCCGAGGTCGAATAGGTCACGATGGCGGCCACCGACAGGGTATGCGCCACCTGCGCCGCCGCGGCGCTGATCGCATCGTGGCCAGTCGGCTGCGGGTCGGGATGCCGGGCGTCGAGGATCTGGCGATAGGCGGGATCGCGCTCCACTCGCTCGATGATGCGGTTCATCATTGCCACCGCTTCGATCGGATATTGGCCCGATGCGGTTTCGGCCGACAGCATGACGGCATCCGCGCCGTCATAGATCGCGGTCGCCACGTCGGATGCCTCGGCGCGCGTCGGCTGCGGCGAGCTGACCATCGATTCCAGCATCTGGGTCGCCACGATCACCGGTTTGCCGGATTTCCGGCCGGCGGCGATGATGCGCTTCTGGATCGCGGGCACGTCCTCCGGCGGCATCTCCACGCCGAGATCGCCGCGCGCCACCATGACCGCGTCGGAGAGATCGACGATCTCCTCCAGCCGTTCGATTGCGGCGGGCTTCTCCAGCTTGGCGATCACCTTGGCGCGGCCGCCGATCAGCTTGCGCAATTCGGCGACATCCTCCGGCCGCTGCACGAACGACATCGCTACCCAGTCGCAGCCGAGATCGATGCCGAAGCGCAGATCGACGCGGTCCTTCTTGGTCAGTGGCGAGAGCGGCAGCACCACGTCGGGCACATTGACGCCCTTGCGATCGCTGAGCTTGCCTCCGACCAGCACCTCGCATTCGGCGAAATCGCCGCCGCACTTCTTGACGCGCAGGCGCAGGCGGCCGTCATCCAGCAGCAGGTTGGTGCCGATCTTGACGGCCTGGAAGATCTCCGGGTGCGGCAGTTGCGCGCGCTTGGTGCTGCCTTTCGCATCGTCGAGATCGAGCCGATAGGTGCTGCCGGCCTTCAGCTCGACCGAGCCGCCGGGGAAGGTGCCGACGCGCAGCTTCGGGCCCTGCAGATCCATCAGGATTCCGATCGGGCGCTCCGTCTCTTCCTCGATCTCGCGGATCAGTTCGTAGCGTGCCTGATGATCCTCATGCGTGCCGTGGCTGAAATTCAGGCGGAATACGTCGGCGCCGGCCCGGAACAGCGCGGAAATCTGCTCGCGCGTCGAGGTGGCCGGCCCCAGAGTCGCCAGGATCTTGGCTTTGCGTTGTCGTCTCATCGGCGATTGTTACCCGGTTCTTGTCCTTATGACCGGACCAGGATGGCGCGGAAGTCGTTGACATTGGTCCGCGTCGGCCCGGTGACGATCAGGTCCCCCAATTGAGAGAAGAACCCATAGCCATCATTGTTGGCAAGCATTGCCTTTGCATTAACGCCCTTGGCGACGGCGCGTTGCAGGCTGTCGGGGGTGAGCAGGGCGCCGGCGTTGTCCTCGGTCCCGTCGATCCCGTCGGTGTCGCCGGCCACCGCCGCGATGCCGGGATGGCCGTCGAGCGCGACCGCAAGGGCCAGCAGGAATTCCGCGTTGCGGCCGCCGCGGCCCTGACCGCGAACCGTCACAGTGGTTTCACCGCCGGAGAGGATGATTGCGGGCGCCGGCAATGGCTGGCCATGGCGCGCGACCTGCCGCGCGACGCCGGCATGGACCAGCGCGACCTCGCGCGCCTCGCCCTCCAGATCGCCGAGGACGATGGGAGTCAACCCTTCCTTGCGGGCCAAGTCCGCCGCCGCTTGCAGCGCCGCCTGCATGGTACCGATGATCCTGGTCTCGCAGCGCGCAAGGCGCGGGTCGCCGGGCTTCGGCGTCTCGGACGCCGGCGATGCCAGGAGCCGCAATCCCGCCGGCGTGTCGATGCCATATTTATGCATCACCGCCAGCGCATCGAGGCGCGTCGAGGGGTCGGCAACGGTGGGGCCCGAGCCGATGACCGAAGGCTCATCGCCCGGCACGTCGGAGATCAGCAGGGTCACGACCTTTGCCGGATGCGCCGCGGCGGCAAGGCGGCCGCCTTTGATCGCGCTCAGATGCTTTCGCACGCAATTCATCTCGGCGATGTTGGCGCCGGATTTCAGCAGCGCCTTGTTGATGGCCTGCTTGTCGGCAAGACTCAGCCCCTCGCCCGGTATGGCCAGCAGCGCGGAGGCGCCGCCGGAGATCAGGCACAGCACCAGATCGTCCTGGGTGAGGCCGCCCGCCATTGCCAGGATGCGGCGCGCGGCCTGCTGGCCGGCGGCGTCCGGCACGGGGTGCGAGGCCTCGACCACTTCGATCCGCTGGCACGGCAAGCCATGGCCGTAGCGCGTAACGACGAGGCCGGAGAGCGGGCCCGGCCAATGATCTTCCACCGCCTTTGCCATGGCGGCGGCGGCCTTGCCGGCGCCGAGTACGATAGTGCGGCCCGTGGGCGGTGCGGGCAGGTGGGGCGCCAGAATCTTCAGCGGATCGACCGCGCCGATGGCCGCCGCGAATAAGCGCCGCAAGATATCCCGATCGTCGGTCACAGCATCTCCCCAGCCGTTGTCCGGCACTCTATGGGCGACGGCGGCCCGGTCAAGTCGAAGGAGCGACAGGTTTGGGCGGCAGCGCGTCTTGGGGCGCGTCCTCGATCGGCTGCCGAGCGGGGACTTGGGCGCGCGGCCGGGCCACGAAGATGCCCGCCAGGACGGCGAGACCGCCGCCGATCTGGGCCGTGGTCAGGGCCTCGCCCAGGGTGATCCACGCAAAGACGGCCGCGGCCACCGGGTTGGTCAGCAGGCTGACCGAGGAAAAGGCCGCCGGCAGATGGCCCAGCGCCCAGGAAATCAAACCCTGACCGATGGTCTGGCTGATCAGGGCGAGGCTGCCGAGAACAACCCAGCCGTGCAGCGTCTGCGGCACGACATGGTCTTCGGTCAGCAACGCGGCGGGCAGCAACCATAGCGCCGTGCAGGCGCTGGTCCAGAACATCACCTGCGCCAAACCCACGCTGGTGCGCGCCGCCTTCACGCCGCGCAGATAGCCGGCATAGCCGATCGCGCCCAAGGTCGCCAGCAGGAGGCCGAGCCAGTCGCCGACCGCGAGCGAGCGGTCGCCGCCGAGAACAAGCAGCACCACGCCGCCCAGTGCAACGCCGAGCCCGATCAGGAATTGGGCCGAGAAGCGCTCCTTGAAAAACACGAAGCCGACGAGCGCCACCCAGATCGGCGCGGTATTGCCGAGCAGCGTCGCGATACCGACCCCAATCAGCTTCAGCGACCAGTGCCAGACGATGAGATCGAAGGCGAGGAAAAAGGCCGCCACATGGATGCCCGCCCAACCGCGCCGGCCGATGCGCGGCAGCCTGCGGCCGGGGCCGCGGCGCGCCGTCATCCACAGCCCGATGGCCATGAGCGGCAAGGGCAGCGCCATGCGATAGAAGCCGGTCGAGATCGGGCCGACCTCCGACAGCTTGACGAAGATGCCTGAAAAGGAAATCGAGACGGCGCCGAGCAGCAGGATCGGCAGCGCCAGGCGATCGGTAAGGGGCCGATCGGTGAGGGTTTGCGGGGCGTTCATCCGGAAGGCGCGGGCAGAAGGGGCGGGTCTGATCGACAAGGCGGCGCGCTTCTTCTATGCTTGCCGCCGTATTACGGTCAATCTTGCGGTCATGCAGGACGCTCAGCCCACACCGGCGCAATCCACATTGCTGGGTCCGGACGATCCGGCGCCATTCTCCGTCTTTCACCGCGAAGGGCGCGCGGAGCTGGTGATGTTCTGCGATCACGCCGGCCGCGCCTTTCCCAAGGCGGTCGGAAGCCTTGGCCTCGGGCCTCGGGAGTTGGACCAGCATATCGCCTGGGACATCGGCATCGCAGGGCTGGGACGGCGCCTGGCGCGGTCGCTCGACGCGCCGTTCTTCATGACGTCCTATTCGCGGCTGGTGATCGATTGCAACCGGCATCTCGACGATCCGACCTCGATCCCGCAGGAGAGTGACCGCATCCGCGTGCCTGGCAACCGCGGCCTCAGCGCCGCGGACCGGCGGCAGCGCCAGGACGCGATTTTCCGGCCCTATCACACGGCCCTGTCGCAAGAGATCGAGGGACGCGTCGCGGCGGGCCGCATTCCGGTCGTCATCTCGCTGCATTCCTTCACGCCGGTGATGAACGGGTTCCAGCGGCCATGGCATGTCGGCGTGTTGTGGAATCGCGATCCGCGCATGCCGGTGCCGCTGATGCGGCGCCTGGCGGAGGAGCCGGATCTGGTGGTCGGCGACAACGAGCCTTATTCGGGGCGCGACGGCCACGGCTATTCCATCAAGGCGCATGCCGAGGCGCTGGGGCTGGCGCACGCGCTGCTGGAGATCCGCCAGGACCTGATCGCCGATGACAGCGGGCAGGAGCGCTGGGCCGCCATCCTGCATCGCGTGCTGAAGGACGTGTTGGGCAACCCCGCCCTGCATGAGTTGCGCCCGCAGCCGGAGGCGGCGCCATGAAGGAGCCGGCCTTCACCCTCGGCATCGAGGAAGAATATCTGCTGGTTGATCGCGAGACCCGCGACCTTGCCGTCAATCCGCCGCCGGAACTGTTCGAAGCGGCGAAGATCGCGCTCGGCGAGCGGGTGACGCCGGAATTCCTGCGTTCGCAGATCGAGGTCGGGACATCCATCTGCGCGAACTTGGACGAAGCGCGCCAGCAACTGCGCCAGTTCCGCACGATCGTCGGAGAGTTGGCGGGACAGCACGGCCTGGCACCGATCGCGGCCTCGACCCATCCGTTCGCGGATTGGTCGCGGCAGATGCACACCGACAAGGAACGCTACAACATGCTGGCGCGCGACCTGCAGGCGCTGGGGCGGCGCCTGCTGATTTGCGGGATGCATGTGCATGTCGGGCTGGAAGACCCGGAGCTGCGCATCGATCTGATGAGCCAGGCCTCGTATTTCCTGCCGCACCTGCTGGCGCTCTCCACTTCTTCGCCGTTCTGGCAGGGCGAGGATACCGGGCTCAAGAGCTTCCGCCTCGCGGTGTTCGACGAATTGCCGCGGACCGGCCTGCCGGAGATCTTCGATTCCTGGGGCGAGTACGAGCGGCATCTGAAGGTGCTGATCAAGGCCGGCCTGATCGAGGACGGCAGCAAGCTTTGGTGGGATCTGCGGCCGAGCGCGCGCTTTCCTACGCTGGAGCTGCGCGTGACCGACGCCTGCACCTTGCTCGAGGACACGCTCTGCGTCGCCGCGATCTATCGCTGCATCCTGCGGATGCTCTATCGCCTGCGGCGCTCCAACCAGCGCTGGCGGCGCTATGCCGCGATGCTGATCAACGAGAATCGCTGGCGCGCGCAGCGCTACGGCATCGACGAGGGGCTGGTGGATTTCGGCAAGGGCGAGATCGCGGACGTTCCCGGCCTGATCGAGGAGATCATTGACCTGGTCGCGCCGGATGCCCAATTCTTCGGGTGCGAGAAGGAAGTGCTGCATGCGCGCACCATCATCGCGCGCGGCACCTCCGCCCACCGGCAGGTGGCGCTCTATCGCCGGGCGATCGACGATGGGATCGAACGCGAGCAGGCGCTGCGCATGGTGGTGGACCAGCTGATCGCCGAAACACAGACATTCGAATGAGGCATCACATGGACGACAAGACCCGCACCGAACTGGAAGCCGCCGCGTTCCGGCGCCTGGTCCAGCATCTGCGCGAGCGCACCGACGTGCAGAACATCGACCTGATGAACCTGGC
>DASYRS010000026.1:0-7308 GCA_036004205.1 Dongiaceae bacterium | reverse complement strand
TCGGGCGGCAGCGGGCCGTCCAGCAGCGGCTCAGCCGACACCAGCTCCAGCACTTCGCGCACCGTCAGGCCTTCCGGGATGGTGAGGCGATGGGTGATCGACTTGCCGGCGATCATGATGCCCATGGCACCGGCCTGGCTGATGCCCTTCGGAAAGACGTACTCGCCGGCGATCAGCGGCTTTTTCTCGGACATCAGCCGCACGCCCAGGAGGAAGATGCGGACATCATCGATGACATTCTCGCTTCTGAGGATGCCGCCGATCTCCGCGACGCCGCTGCCTTTCGGAATCACCAGCGTCTTGTCCTCCGTCAGCGGACCGGGACCGGTGAAGCTGGCATAGAGGTAGTAGGCGACGCCGGCCGCCGCGATGGTCGCGACCGCGATGAGCGTATAGAGGATGTTCAGGAGCCGGCGCATCGCCCGTTCGCTCCCGTCCGTTGTGGTCTATTGGACCGGGGTGAAGATCAGGCTGGCGTTGGTGCCGCCGAACCCGAAAGAGTTCGACAAGGCCGCGCGGATCCGACGCGGCTTGGCCTCTTTCGGCGCCAAATCGATGTCGCAGCCTTCCGACGGATTGTCGAGGTTCAGCGTCGGGGGCGCCACCTGGTCGCGGATCGCGAGGATGGAGAAGATCGCCTCCACCGCGCCCGCCGCGCCCAGCAGATGCCCGATCGCCGACTTGGTCGAGGACATGGTGAGCTTGTAGGCGTAATCGCCGAACAGGCGTTTCACCGAGCCCAGCTCGATCTCGTCGCCCAGCGGCGTCGAGGTGCCGTGCGCGTTGATGTAGTCGATGTCCTCGAGATTCATCTCGGCGCGCTTCAGCGCCATCTGCATGCAGCGGTAGCCGCCGTCGCCAGTCTCCGACGGCGCGGTGATGTGATAGGCGTCGCCGGACAGGCCATAGCCCACGACTTCGGCGTAAATCTTGGCGCCGCGCTTCTTGGCATGCTCCAGTTCCTCGAGCACCACCACGCCGGAGCCCTCGCCCATCACGAAGCCGTCGCGGTCCTTGTCCCATGGGCGGGAGCCGGCGGTCGGGCGGTCGTTGAAACCGGTGGATAGCGCGCGCGAGGCACAGAAGCCTGCGATGCCGAGGCGGCTGACGGTCGATTCCGTGCCGCCGGCCACCATCACGTCCGCATCGCCCAGCATGATCAGCCGGCTGGCGTCGCCCAGCGCATGGCTGCCGGTGGCGCAGGCGGTCACCACCGAATGGTTGGGTCCACGGAAGCCGTATTTGATCGAGACGTGACCGGAAGCGAGGTTGATCAGGCACGAGGGGATGAAGAACGGCGAGATGCGCCGCGGGCCCCTTTCCTTCAGCGTGATGGAGGCCTCATAGATTCCCTGCAATCCGCCGATGCCGGAGCCGATCAGCACGCCGGTGCGGGTCTGGCCTTCCTCATCGGTCGGCTTCCAGCCGGAATCCTCGACCGCTTCCTGCGCCGCCCCCATCGCCATGATGATGAAGGTGTCCATCTTCTTCTGGTCTTTGGGCGAGACGTAGTCGTCGGCGTTGAACTTGCCGGACGAGGTGTCGCCGCGCGGCACTTCGCCGGCGATCTTGCACGGCAGATCGGTGACGTCGCAGGACTGCACGCCGCGAATGCCGGACTCGCTCTTCAGCAGGCGGTTCCAGACATTCTCCACGCCCACGCCCAATGGCGAGACGATGCCCATTCCGGTGACGACGACACGACGCATGATAAGCCTTCGCTCTATCCTGCCATTTCAGGGATGCACGAGGAGCGCGCTGGCCGCGATGTTCCGCGCAAGAACGCGAGCGCGGACGACGCTCTCAGCTCGCCTTCGACTTGATATATTCGATGGCATCCTTGACGGTCTGGATCTTTTCGGCGGCATCGTCGGGAATCTCGCAGCCGAACTCTTCTTCGAACGCCATCACGAGCTCGACCGTATCCAGGCTGTCAGCGCCCAGATCGTCGATGAAGGAGGCAGTGTCCGTGACCTTGGCTTCCTCGACACCGAGGTGCTCGATCACGATCTTCTTAACCCGTTCCGCAATGTCGCTCATCGCTGTTCCCTTTTTTGATCACCGCCCCCCGTCCGGAGCCGGTCGAAAGATGGTTGGGCCATTTTGGCCGCACAGTGCCACCGCGCCTAGGCTCGTTGTGAGAGTGACCTCGCGCGGCGGTGTCCGGGGTCACTTAACATAGTTTGCCCGGCTTTGGCCAGAGCCGGGGTCTTTTCAGAAAAGCGCAATCAAATCATAGCCATGCCGCCATTGACGTGGATCGTCTGGCCGGTCACGTAGGCGGCCTCCGCGCTCGCCAGATAGACCACGGCGGCGGCGATCTCCGCCGACTGGCCGAGCCGTCCGGCCGGAATCGTCGCCATGATTCGCGACTTCTGGTCGGGGGTCAGGGCGTCGGTCATCTGGGTTTCGATGAAACCAGGCGCCACGCAATTCACCGTGATCCCCCGGCTCGCGACCTCCTGGGCCAACGACTTGGACATGCCGATCATGCCCGCCTTGGCCGCGGCGTAGTTGGCCTGCCCCGGATTGCCGGTATGTCCGACCACCGACGTGATGGCGACGATGCGGCCCCAGCGCTTTTTCATCATGGCGCGCATCGCCCCGCGCGCCAGTCGGAAGCCAGCGGTGAGGTTGACGTCGATCACCTTCTGCCAATCCTCGTCCTTCATGCGCAAAGCGAGGTTGTCGCGCGTCAGGCCGGCATTGTTGACGAGGATGTCGATGCCGGAGAGCGCCGCATCGGCCGACTTGAGCAGCGCCTCGATCGCCGCCGGATCGCCGAGGTCGCAGGGCAGCACATGCGCCCGCGCGCCCAGCTCCGCCTTCAGCTTCTCCAGCGGCTCGACCCGCGTGCCGCTGAGGCCGACAGTGGCGCCTTGCGCATGCAGCGCCCGCGCGATCGCACCGCCGATGCCTCCGGACGCGCCCGTCACCAACGCGCTCTTGCCGCTCAGATCGAACATGATTGTGCTCCGGACGTTTGCCCCTTCCCCCCTTGTGGGGGAAGGTTGGGATGGGGGGTGCCGCCGCACGATCGCTGGGAAGGAGCGATCAAAACACGTGGCGATCTGCAATGTTCAAACGCGGCGCTCCGCGGGTGCTCCAATTCGACCGATCGTGCGGCGGCGCCCCCCATCCAGCTCCGCCTAAGCTCGCTTTGCTCGCTAAGGCTCCGCATCCTTCCCCCACAAGGGGGGAAGAGGAATTTTGTGCGGCCGGGATTGCGCATTACGCAAGCGCCTTCAGTGCAACCTCGACATCGGCCGGCGCGCCGACGGAGCTGGCTTCGATTTCCTTGTCGATGCGCTTCATAAGGCCCGCCAGCACCTTGCCGGCGCCGAGCTCGTAGACCTTGGCGACGCCGAGCGCTTTCATGGCCAGCATCGATTCACGCCAGCGCACCGTGGCGACGATCTGCTGCACCAGCAGCCTGGCGATGGTGGCCGGATCGCTGACCGGCTGGGCCGTCACGTTCGCGACCACTGGCACCGCCGGCTGGCGGATCGTAGCGTTGGCGAGCGCCTCTTCCATCGCATCGGCCGCCGGCTGCATCAGCGCGCAATGGAAGGGCGCGCTGACCGGCAGCATGATGCTGCGCTTCACGCCCTGCTCGGTGGCAATCGCGATCGCGCGCTCGACCGCCTCCTTGGCGCCGGAGACCACGACCTGGCCCGGCGAATTGTCGTTGCCGACCCCGCACACCAGCTTGGTCTCGTCCGCCGCCTGCTTGGCGATCTTCTGCACCTGCTCGAGCTCTGGCCCCAGCAGGGCAGCCATCGCACCGACACCGACCGGCACCGCCTTCTGCATCACCTGCCCACGCAGTTTCAGCAGCCGTGCCGCGTCCGACAGCGTCAAGGATCCGGTCGCGGCCAAGGCCGAATATTCGCCGAGTGAATGGCCGGCGACGTAGCTGACCTTGTCGGCCAGGCGCCAGCCGCCTTCCGCCTCCAGCACCCGGAGGGCCGCGATGCTGACCGTCATCAGGGCCGGCTGGGCGTTCTCGGTCAGGGTAAGGTCGCTCTCCGGCCCCTCGAACATCAGCTTGGAGAGCTTCTGCCTCAGCGCTTCATCCACCTCCTCGAACACCAGCCGGGCCGCCGCGAAGCTCTGCGACAGGCCAAGGCCCATGCCGACGGCCTGGGAGCCCTGGCCCGGGAAGATGAAGGCACGAATCATGGAAAGTCCTTGGAAGCCGTGGAATCCGCCATTCCGGCGGCGGGAGGGCGCATAGATAGCCCGGCAAACGCACCTGTCAAGCGCTTGAGACCCTTGGTTAATCTTCGTTAATGCGCTCTGCTGCGCCACCCGATTTTGCCGGACTCTTCGCGCTTGCAATGCGGGCGCCGATCACTATAGTCCCGGCCGCGCTGGCAATACTGCCCGCGCAACCCCTGCCGGTCCCCGTTCCCTGGCCTATCCATGGAACCGGCGCATGAGCGCCGCGAGGTGCCGGCTAGGTCCGATCCGCTGACGCGATCTCCATGATGGAATCCCAGCGCCGGGCCGCGAAGAGCCGAAGGGAGCCGATTTCGGATGGCATTCTACGAGAACATTTTCATTGCGCGCCAGGATGTGACCTCCGCGCAAGTCGAGGGCCTGGTCGAACACTTCGCCGGGATCGTCGCCGCCCAGGGCGGCAACGTGACCAAGAAGGAGTTCTGGGGCCTGAAGAGCCTCAGCTTCCGCATCAAGAAGAACCGCAAGGGCCATTATGTCCTCTTGAACATCGACGCCCCCGCGGCGGCGGTGATCGAGATGGAGCGCAACATGCGCATCCACGAGGACGTGCTGCGCCACCTGACGGTTCGGGTCGAGGCGCTGGAGGAAGGCCCGTCGGCCATGCTCCAGTCGCGCGGCCGCGACCGCGAGGGCCGCGAGCGCGAGGGTGGCTTCGGCCGGCGTGAGCGCAGCTTCGGCGGCGGCGGTTTCGATCGTGGCGACCGCGGTGATCGCGGCGACAGAGGTGACCGCGGCGACCGCCCGGATCGCGGCGATCGCGACGACCGTCTGCGCCCGGTGCGCGAGAACAGACCGACCGAGACCGAAGGAGGTGCGGCATGAGCATCGCCCCGACTGAGACTTCCGCCCCGCGCAGCGGTGGCGGTGGTGGCCGCCGGCCGTTCTTCCGCCGTCGCAAGTCCTGCCCGTTCTCCGGCGCCAATGCGCCGAAGATCGACTACAAGGACATCAAGCTCCTGCAGCGCTTCGTTTCGGAGCGCGGCAAGATCGTTCCCAGCCGCATCACGGCCGTCAGCGCCAAGAAGCAGCGTCTGCTCGCCCAGGCGATCAAGCGCGCGCGCTTCCTGGGCCTGCTGCCCTACGTGCTGAAGTAAGGAGAGCGCCCCATGGACGTCATTCTGTTGGAGCGCATCGAGAAGCTGGGCCAGATCGGCGACGTGGTCTCGGTGAAGCCGGGCTTCGCGCGCAATTTCCTGCTGCCGCGCAAGAAGGCCCTGCGTGCGACCGAGGACAACAAGAAGCGGTTCGAGGCGCAGCGCGCGCAGATCGAAGCCACCAACCTCAAGCGCAAGCAGGAAGCCGAGAAGATCGCCAAGAAGGTCGACGGCGTTAAGATCGTCGTCATCCGCCAGGCGAGCGAAACCGGCATGCTGTTCGGCTCGGTCGCCAACCGCGACATCGCGGACGGCGTGACCGCGGCCGGCTTCACCGTCGACCGCCGGCAGGTCATCCTCGACAAGCCGATCAAGACGCTCGGCCTGCACAAGGTCCGCGTCGCCCTGCATCCGGAAGTGATCGTCACGGTCACCGCCAACGTCGCCAAGTCGGAAGACGAAGCGGCGCAGCAGGAGAAGAGCGGCACGGCGGTCATCAAGGCCGAGGGCACGGAAGCCCCCGACCTCGACAAGCTGCTCGAGGAGGCGGCCCAGGCCCAGGCCGAAGCCGGCACCGGCGAGCAGCCGGAAGCCGAAGCCTAGCCGAACCGATACGATGCAAACGAACGGCCGCCCTTTCGGGCGGCCGTTTTGCTTTGTTCGGCGGTCGGATCCGCCTAGCTGGCCTTGCGCATCTCCTGGGCGAAGTCGGGCTCCTCGCCGATGAGGCAGCCGTCGATCATGGCGTAGCATTCATCGACGATCGCCCGGCCGGGCAGGAACCGGACCAGGAAGTGGCCCCGGACGCACGGATCGCCGGGTGCATCGCCGCAAAACATCACGGTACGGCAATAGACGTCCCCCTGGCCCTCGGTGTGCCAGTGCTGGACCTCTTCCACCTCCCAGCCGAACTGGTAGGCGTCGAACCTTGCCTCTGAAATCGCGATGCGCCGCTTTGCGAGCTCATTCATGGGAATGGCCTCGTATCGTTGCCATCGATCCCCGCAGCGAATCATGCCGGCCGAGTCGCAATCCAGCCTTTTCGGCGGAGGAGAAAGCGGTCGAGGGGCGATCGCCGGCATTTGAACGGCAAAGCTGGCGCTTGGATCTCGTCAGGCCCGCGCATCCTCGCCTTCCGCGCGCGCCGCGTCCCACACCTCTTTGGCGGCGCCGGCGTTCATCGCGGCGATGGCGAGACCGACGATTATGTCGGGCCAGACCGATTGGGTGAACGCGGTGACCAAGCCGGCGGCGATGATGGCGATGTTGGCATAGGCGTCGTTGCGCGCCGACAGGAATGCGGCCTTGGTCAGGCTGCCGCAATGCTTTCGGAAGCGCGCCAGGATGAGCGCGCAGGTCAGGTTGATCGCCAGTGCGCCGGCGCCGACAACCGACAGCGTGATTGGTTCCGGTGGCAGCGGCGCGGCGATTTTTTGCCAGACCGTCCAGAGCGTCGCGATGCCGGGCACCAGCAGAATGACGGCCAACGCCATTCCTACTCGCGATCTGGCGCGCAGCGACCAACCGAGCGCCAGCAGGATCAGCAGATTGACGGACGCATCCTCCAGGAAGTCGATGCTGTCCGCGAACAGCGAGACCGAACCGATTGAAATCGCAGCGCCGAACTCGACGAAGAAATAGCCGAGGTTGAGGCTGGCGACCGCGAGGATGGCGCGCCTCAGAGACGGAGCTGGCGTGACGTCCATCACAAACTTTCCTGAGCCCCCGGATAGGATCACAAGTTGATTCGGATGCAGAATATTCTTGTGCACGTTATCCACAGGACTCACAATTCCAATTCCCGAATCGAAGGACTAAGGTCGCGCCATGGAATCGGGGGGCAAGCAGTCAAATGTCGCGAGGTTGCGCGAAGGAGCGGGAGCCATTCCGCCGCGCACGCCGCCGCACAATTACGAAGCCGAGCAGGCGCTGCTCGGCGCCCTGCTCGCCAACAACGAGGTCTATAACC
>DASYRS010000025.1:0-6755 GCA_036004205.1 Dongiaceae bacterium | reverse complement strand
ATCGACCACCGAGACCAGCATCACGATGGACGACAAGGCGTACCTGATCCACACCATCAATCGCCGCCACGACGTCGCGACGTTCTTCGACGAGCGCGCCGGCAAGGGCGAGATGAAGCGCTTCCTGGTGGAGACCGAGATCGACCGCCTGACGCGCGAAGCGGACGATGAGGAGATCGACACGCAGAGCTCGGTCCTGCGCATCAAGGCGCGGCCCTTGACGCCCCAGGGCCTTGGCGATGCGGCCATGACGATGCAGACCAATGCCGACGAGGTGGCGGTGTCGGGACCCTATGTCGTCGCGACCCTGTGGGGCTGCTGCGCCGAGCAGAGCAGCCACGAGGTATTCAGCCTCTATACCGGCAAGCGGCTGTTCAGCGCGACCGGCGAAGGGGATTTCGGCGACTGGCTGACCATGGGCAAGAAAGGCCCGAACTACGATCAGCGCGTGGTGGCCGCGCACATCGCCTTTACCGCGCGCGATGCCGAGGAACTGGGCGAGGACCGGTCGGTGGTCGGCGTCATCACCTATGCGACCGAGGCCGAGCCGTTGCAGCGCCTCGCCCTGCGCGCGCCGGACGGGCGCGACGGCGATCTGCCGACCGAATGGCAGTCCAAGCTGCTGTGGCTCACCAAGCGCGAGCCGGATGGCACCGATCATGCCTTCTTCGAGCAGGTGGGCGATGCCAAGGAGGTCTATACCGACATCACGCTGCGCCTGCAGCTCGATGAGCAGACCAACATCGACATCCCCCTGGTCGCCGACCGCCTGGTCCCCGACCAGGCCAAGCTGCCCGACGGCTATTCGCTTGAGGAAGTGAAGGTGGAGTGAGGGGGAAGCGAAGATTCTCACCCTATTCCACCGTCCGCCCCGCCTGCAATTCCATGCTGAGCCCGAAGTCCCGGAATCCGAGGGCGCGCCAGAATGCGATGGCGTCCTTGTTCCCGATGGCGGCTTCGATCTGGATCGGATGATCCTTGGGAAAGACATCGCGGCACAGCAGCGTCATGGCGGCGCGGCCCCAACCCCGGTGCCGTTGGTCGCGGCAGATGAAGAAGTGCCGGAGATACGCGCCCCGATCCTCCAGCCGCCAGGCGGCATAGCCCGTGACGCGCTCGCCGCGGCGGAACAGCAGCACCTGGTACTCGCCGCTCTCGATCCAGCGCGTCATGCGCTCCAGCAGCGCCGCCTTCGCAAGCGGATAAGGATGCGGCTCGTCCTGGTCGAGCTGACAATTGAGCTCGGCCAGCAGCGGCGCTTCGGCGCGTTGGGCCAGGTCGATGCGAAGCTCGCCGCGATCTGTCATCGCGGCAGGTTACGCAATCGCCATCCGCAAAGGAAGACGAAGCGCCTCAGGCGTCGTTCGCGAAGACCTTGATGATGCGCATGGCCGGAATGCCGGTCATGACGCGGTGCAAGCTGCGGCGCGACCACAGCCTGGCCCACAATGCCAACGGCAGAACCGTGAAGGTGCCAGCCGGAATCGGCGGCATGCCGCGCGGAGTACGCTTGTTCGAAGAGCTGTACATCGTCGTCCCAGTCCGTCCCGCACCCCTCATCCCGTAAAAACACGCCGGCGGACCTTTGGGGACGGGGATGGTCCGCCGGCGCGGCGTCTTAGCGCCCCATTTGGGAGTCCCCCGAATGGGATTCGGACGCCAAAGCAATCGCAAACTTAGGGTTTGGGGAAACCCACAGCGGCAACGTTGGGGACGTCTCCGCTGCACCCATGATGTAAGGATGATGCGGCGAAATGTTTGTGACGCGGCGCACAGGTCTGTGCGACAAACCCGTGATCGTCCGTAACCTATTGAGAATTATTGGAAAAATTAACTATATCGGAAGGCTTAGAAAGCCTCCGCCGGCAGCGCCATCAAGGTCTGGCTGCCGGAGGTTAACGTGGTGAACAGCGTATTGGTCTCCGGCAGGAGCTTGGTCATGAAGAAGCGGGCGCAAGCGAGCTTCGTTTCGTAGAACTGCGCCTTGTCGCCGCCCTTTCTCTCCAGCGCGATTTCCGCCATGCGGCACCACATGTAGGCGAGCGCCGTCAGGGCGAAGAGCCGCAGGTAATCGGTCGCCGCCGCTCCCGCTTCCTCGGGATTCTTGAGGCCAGCCTGGGCCAGCCAGCCGGTCGCCTGCTGCAGCTTGGCGAAGGCCTTCATGCTGGGCAGCGCGAATTCCGCCATGTCCGGCTTTTCCGCCGCCGCCTCGAGATAGGCGCCGACCGGATGGAAGAAACGCCGCAGCAGCCGCCCCATGCCTTGCGACAATTTCCGCCCAACAAGATCGAGGCCCTGGATGCCGTTGGTACCCTCATAGATCTGCGTGATGCGCGCGTCGCGGATCAGCTGCTCCATGCCCCATTCGCGGATATAGCCGTGGCCGCCGAACACCTGCACGCCGAGATTGGCGGCGTTGAATCCGTGGTCGGTCAGGAACGATTTGACGACCGGCGTCAGCAGCGCGACCAGATCGTCGGCCTCCTGCCGGCGCTTCTCGTCCGGATGATGATGGGAGATGTCGAGCTCCATGCCGACCCAGTAGCTCAAGGCACGGCAGCCCTCGGTCAGCGCACGCATGGTCAAGAGCATGCGCCGCACATCGGGATGCACGATGATGGGATCGGCGGCTTTCTCCGGAAACTTCGCGCCGCCGAGCGAGCGCATCTGCAGCCGGTCCTTGGCGTACGTGACCGCGCCCTGGTAGGCGGCTTCGGCGATGCCGAGGCCCTGCATGCCGACAGCGAGGCGCGCCGCGTTCATCATCGTGAACATGGCCGACATGCCCTTGTTGGGCCGGCCGACCAGCCACGCCGTGGCGCCGTCGAAATTCATGACGCAGGTGGCGGACGCCTTGATGCCCATCTTGTGCTCGATCGAGCCGCAGCGCGCGGCGTTGCGCGGTCCCGCCTCGCCGGAGGTGTTGGGCAGGAACTTCGGGCACACGAACAAAGAGATGCCGCGGATGCCGGCCGGCGCATCGGGCAGGCGCGCCAGCACCAGATGCACGATGTTGTCGGTGAGATCATGCTCGCCGGCGGAGATGAAGATCTTGGTGCCGGTGATCTTGTAGCTGCCGTCGAGATCGGGCTCGGCCTTGGTCTTGATGAGGCCGAGGTCGGTGCCGCAATGCGGCTCGGTCAGGCACATGGTGCCCGACCATGTGCCCGCCACTATTTTCGGCAGATAGGTCGCCTTCTGCTCCGGCGTGCCGTGCAAGGCGAGCGCGTTGTAGGCGCCGTTGGAAAGGCCGGGATACATGCCGAACGAGAGGTTGGCCGAGCAGATCATCTCCTCGACCGCGAAATTGATCACCTTGGGCAGGCCCTGCCCGCCGAATTCCGGATCGCAGGGCAGCCCCGGCCAGCCGCCTTCGATGAATTTGGCATAGGCTTCCTTGAAGCCCTTCGGCGTTGTCACGGTGCCGTTCTCGTAGCGGCAGCCTTCTTCGTCGCCGGAATGGTTGATCGGCTGCAGCTCGCCCGCGGCGAACTTGCCGGCTTCCTCGAGCACCGCCTCGACCACATCCTGCGTCGCATCGGCAAAGCCCGGCAGCTCCGCCAGCGCCTCCGCCTTCAACAGGTCGAACAGCACAAAGCGGATATCGTCCAGGGGTGCGGTGTAGGTTGGCATGTCGCCTTCTTCTTTCGCTCTCTAGTTCCGCAGCGGCTTTCCGGTCGTCAGCATGTGCTCCATGCGCGCCAGCGTACCTTCGGTCTTCACCAGCTTCATGAAGGCGGCGCGTTCCAGCTTGGTCACATGGTCTTCGTTCACCACGTCCGTGAAGTCGGTCTTGCCGCCGCTCAGGACTTCGGCCAGCGCATCCGACACCACCACGTCGTGCGGCAGCGCCTTGCCCTGCAAGGCGAAGCCGTGCACGGCGAGATTCAGTCCGGTCTTGCCCGTGGGGCCAGGCAACCGCAGCTCCGCCGGTTTCGGCGGCTGATAGCCGTCGGCCAGCATCTTCAGCGCGCGCGCCTTGGCGTCCGCCAACAGGCGATCGCGATTCATGCTGATGCCGTCGCTGGCGCGCAGGAACTTCAGCTCCCGCGCCTCGGCCGCGGACTTCGCGACCTTGGCCAGCGAGATGGTCTCGAACGCGGCGGCGACCGGCGGCATCGGGCCCTTGGGATCCTTCGGTCCGGGCTGGTTGCGGACCAGCATCTCCTTGCAGCCGCCCCAGCCCGGCACCACGCCGACGCCGACCTCGACCAGGCCCATATAGGTTTCGGCATGCGCCTGCACGGCGCCGGAATGGAGCACCGTCTCGCATCCGCCGCCCAGCGCCATGCCCGACGGCGCGGCGACGACGGGGAATGGCGCATATTTCATCGCCTTCATCACCGCCTGGCCTTGTGATATCAGGTCCTCGATCATCGGCCACAGCGCGACATTGGCGGCGAACAGGGCAAGCCCGACATTGGCGCCGACGGAGAAATTCTCCGCCTCGTTATGGATCACCAGAGCCTTCATCTTCTTGCCCACATGATCCAGCGACTGCTTGAGCAGCCCGAGCGAGTCGGCGTCCAGCGCGTTCATCTTGCTGTGGAACTCGAGGCAGGCGACGCCATCACCGATATTCCACAAGGATGCAGAACCGTTCTTCAAGATCGGCTTGGCGGTCAGCTTGATGTCGGACAGCAGCAGCACACCCTCGCCGCGTTCCACGGCATGATAGGCGCCGTCGGTGCCCAGATAGTTCAGCCGGCCGCCATCGACCTTGTAGAAGCCGCCCGCTTTCGCCGCGCGCTCCAGCAGCTTCGGCACGTCCATCTTTTCAGCGCGCAGGCGCTCCGCGAACCAGGCCGCGCCCATCTGGTCGATCATCTCGAACGGGCCGCGCTTGAAATTGAAGCCGGTCTTCATCGCCTGGTCGACCTCGACCACGTTGTCGGCGATCTCCGGCACCAGCGAAGCCGCATAGGTCAGCAGGCGCGACAGCACCGACCAGGCGTACTGCCCGCCTTTGTCCTTGTGCGAGACCAGGACCTTGAGCCCGCCCTTCGCCGCGTCGGCGGATTCCAGGCGCGCGGTCGTCGATGGCGCGTAGTTGCCGGTCTTCAGGTCGATCGATTCCTTGACCCGCTTCCCGCCTTCGGTGTTGAGGCGATAGAAGCCGCCCTTGCCCTTTCGCCCGGTATAGCCGTCGGCGATCATCTTGGTCAGGAGCGGCCAGTCGCGCCGCAGCTTGATGTAGGGATCGTCGGCCGGCAGCAATCCGGCCATGCTCTTGTCGACATGCGGCATCAGGTCGAGGCCGACCAGGTCGAGCAGCCCGAAAATGCCGGTCTTGGGCGCGCCGATCGGGCGGCCCATGATGGCGTCCGCTTCCTCGATGGCGAGGCCGAGGTCGAGCGCGGCCGTCACCGCCGCCTGCATCCAATAGACCCCGATGCGGTTGGCGACGAAGCCGGGCGTGTCCTTGGCATGGACAATCGCCTTGCCCAGCATGACGTCGCCGAACGCGGAGATTGCCGCGAGGGCATCGGCGCGCGTCTGCGCGCCGCCGACCACTTCCAATAGGCGCATATAGCGCGGCGGATTGAAGAAGTGCGTGATGCAGAAATCGCGCGCAAAGCTGTCCGGCAAGCCGGCAACCAGTTGCGCCAGGGGAATCGTCGAAGTGTTGGAGGATACGATCGAGCCCTTCTTACGCTTCGCGTCCAGCTTGCGGTAGAGGTCCTGCTTCAGGTCGACACGCTCGATGATCGCCTCGATGATCCAATCGACGTCGGCCAATTGTGCGAGATCGTCCTCGATATTGCCCGGCGTGATCAGCCTCACGGCGGCCTTGGACATCAGCGGCGCGGGATCGGCTTTCAGCAGCTTGTCGATCGCGCCCTTCGCCACAACACTCCGGTCAGTCGCGTCCTTGGGAACGATGTCGAGCAAGAGGACAGGCACGCCGGCATTCGCAATCTGGGCGGCGATGCCGCTGCCCATCACGCCGGCGCCGACGACGCAGGCTTGTTTGATGGTCATGCCGCCTCCAGAATGGTGGCAATGCCCTGGCCGCCGCCGATGCATTGGGTGGCCAGCGCGAATTGCTTGCTCTCGCGCTTCAGCAATGCCGCCGCCTTGCCGGTGATGCGCGCGCCGGTGGCGCCGAGCGGATGGCCGAGGGCGATCGCGCCGCCATCGAGATTGGTCTTCTCGAGATCGATCTTGAGATCGCGCATGCACGCGATCGCTTGGGACGAAAACGCCTCGTTCAATTCGATGATATCGATGTCCTTGATGGTGAGGCCGGCGCGCTTCAGCGCGCGCTCGGTCGCGGCCACCGGCCCGATGCCCATGATCTCCGGCGCGCAGCCGACCACGGCGCTGGACTTGATGCGTGCCAGGACCTTGAGCCCGTTGGCCTTGGCGTAGTCCTCCGAGGTGACGAGACAGGCGGACGCACCGTCGGTCAGCGGCGAGGAGGTGCCGGCCGTCACGCTGCCCTTCTCGTCGAAGGCGGGTTTCAATCCGCTGAGCGCCTCCATCGAGGTCTCCTCGCGGATGCAGCCGTCGCTCACCACATTCTCCTTGCCGGCCGCGATCGGGATGATCTCGTCGGTGAACTTGCCGGCCTGGCGCGCAGCGGTCGCCAATCGATGGGAGCGGACGGCGAACTCCTCCTGCTCCTTGCGCGAGATCTGATATTTCTTGGCGACGTTCTCCGCGGTCTCGCCCATCGACATGTAGGCGCCCTTCATCTTCTCCGCGAGCGCCGGGTTCGGCATCGGGTTGAAGCCCATCATCGGCACGCGGGT
>DASYRS010000024.1:0-2232 GCA_036004205.1 Dongiaceae bacterium | reverse complement strand
CGTCGGGCGCCTGAGCGGCCGTGCCGCTGTTGAGGACCGCGATGGCCTGCTGCGGGTTGCCCGCGAAGCGCAGGTTGCGGGCGAGCGCCAGGGTGATCGCCTTGTCGTCGGGGTGCCTGCTGTGGAGCGCGGCATAATGCTGCGCCGCCTCGCCATAGCTGGCGTTCCGTTCGGACAGGATGGCCGCCTGCCGGAGGGTCGGCTCGACATCGGCCGTCTTTTCTTCCTTGGGGGCCGCCGTATTGCCGGTCATCGCGCATCCGGCCGCGGCGAAACAAAGTGCCACGGTGCCCAGCAATCGCGTTGTGGATCGAACCATTTTCCCCTTACCTCCGCGGTTATTCGCCCGCATTAACTGATCGTTCAGGATGTTCTGGTGGAGTATCGAACTATCAGCAGCATGGCCCAACATGATGAACAAAACGTTTAAGAAGAGGGGATTGATGAGCATGTTCCGATCGACTTGGCCGTTCATGGTCGCGGCGGGCATTACCTTGTCCGTGGCAAGCAGCGCCCATGCGGCCGATGCCCTGACCGTCGAACTGGACGGCGCTCGCATCCTGAAACTGGATTCGCCTGCAAGCGATATCGTCATCGGCAATCCGAACGTCGCCGACGTCACGGTGCAGACACCGAATCGCCTGGTCATCATCGGCCGGGCGCCCGGCGTGACGCGTCTGATCGTCATGACCGACGGCACCGTCTCGATGGACACCCAGGTGGTCGTGGCCGCCAAGGGCGTCAGCGCCCAGGTCTCGGTGCTGGCTCCCGACGGCAACAACATCACCGAAACGGAATTCGCCTGCAGCGACCGCTGCACCGTGGTGCCTGGAACCAAGCGCACCAGCGGCAGCAGCGGCGGTGGCGGCGCCATCGGCGGCGACGGCGCGATTCCAACCGAGCCGACCGTCGATCAGATTCCCCCGGGCACGCCCGGCGGCGGTGGCGGCAGCGGCGGCAGCGACGACCCGTCGTACTGACGCGCCGGCGTCGCGGTCGGTGAACCGCAAATGAACAAACCGGTCACGCGCTCTTGTGTGTTGACGGCGGTGGCGAAGCACTATCTTCCAGTCCTCACGCAATCGGGGATCCGTTGATGCAGCGTTTTGTCCACCGCCCATCCATTCTGCGCGCCGCGGGCGCGGCTCTTTCTCTCGTCCTGCTGTCGCATGCGGCCGCGGCTGAGCAGCCCGGCCAAAACGGCGCGCCAGGCACGCCGCCGCCGGCCGCGCAGTCACCGGCCGTGCAATCGCCCGATGCCGTCGACATCTTCATCGGCGAGCTCGAGAAGCGCATCATCGGCGACTACTACCAGCGCCATCTGTACGAATGGCAGCAGAGCCCCGAAGGGCACGAATACGGAAAGCACAAGAACAAGAAGAACAAGCACAAGGGGCTGCCGCCCGGCCTTGCCAAGAAGGGCACCTTGCCGCCCGGCCTCGCCAAGCAACTGGCGCGCAACGGCCATCTGCCGCCGGGGCTGGACTACCATCCGCTGCCGCAGGACCTGGTCGTGCAGCTGCCGCCGCTCCAGCCGGCCTATCGCTACGTGATCGTGGACGACCGCGTCATGCTGATCCAGGCCGCCAGCAACCTTATCCTCGACGTGCTGGAAGTGGCCGCGATCGAGATCCTGAACTGAGGTTCAGTCCTCCGCCGCTGCCCGCGCGCGAAGCTCGCGCCGGATGATCTTGCCCGTCGTGGTCATCGGCAGCTCGCTCACGAAAACGATCTCGCGCGGATATTCGTGAGCCGCAAGGCGTGTCTTCACATGGGCCTGGATGTCGCGCGCCAGTGTCTCGCTCGGCGCGTGGCCTTCTTTCAGGACGATGTAGGCCTTGACGATCTCGGTGCGCGCCGGATCCGGCTTGCCGACCACGCCGGCCAGGCGCACCGCGGGATGTCCCAGCAGGCAATCCTCGATCTCGCCCGGTCCGATGCGGTAGCCGGCCGAGGTGATGACATCGTCGTCGCGGCCGACGAATTTGATCCAGCGTTCCCGATCCATGGTCCCGGTGTCGCCGGTCAGCAGCCACTCGCCGGCGAACTTGGCCTTGGTCGCTTCGGGGTTGCGCCAATATTCGAGGAACATCACCGGATCGGGCCGCTTGACCGCGATGTTGCCGAGCGCGCCCTCCGCCACCATGCGGCCCGCATCGTCGACGATCGCGAGCTGATGGCCGGGAACCGTGCGGCCCATGATGCCGGGGCGCGCCTTCATCACCTTGGCGC
>DASYRS010000023.1:0-4290 GCA_036004205.1 Dongiaceae bacterium | reverse complement strand
TAAGCTGCTTTCTCTTCGCCCGGATCGCGCAGAACGTAGCCGCGGCCCCAGACGGTTTCGATGTAGTGCTGACCTGCCGCCGCCTGCAGCTTCTTCCTGAGCTTGCAGATGAAGACGTCGATGATCTTCAATTCCGGCTCGTCCATGCCGCCGTAAAGGTGGTTCAGGAACATTTCCTTGGTCAGCGTCGTGCCCTTGCGGAGCGAAAGCAGCTCCAGCATCGCATATTCCTTGCCGGTCAGGTGGACGCGGCTGCCGTCGACTTCGACCGTCTTGGCGTCGAGATTGACCGCGAGCTTGCCGGTCTTGATCACCGATTCAGAATGGCCCTTGGAGCGGCGCACGATCGCCTGGATGCGCGCCAGCAATTCGCGCCGGTCGAACGGTTTGGTCAGATAATCGTCGGCGCCGAAGCCGAGGCCCTTGATCTTGTTGTCGAGCTCGGACAGGCCCGAGAGGATCAGGATCGGCGTATTGACGCGCGAGGAGCGCAAGCGGCGCAGCACCTCGTACCCGTCGATGTCAGGCAGCATCAAGTCGAGGATGATGATGTCGTAGTCGTAAAGTTTACCGATCTCCAGACCGTCCTCACCGAGGTCGGTCGTGTCGACGATGTACCCTTCCGACTTAAGGATCAGTTCGATGCTTTGAGCGGTGTTTGCATCGTCTTCAACTAGCAACACTCGCATGGCCCCAAACTCCCCAGCGATGGCCTACGGCGATATTAATACAGATGAATGTTAACCATTTATCCCCAGGAATGTAAAGCAATGATCGAGCAAAACCGCATATTTCCTTTGGGGTATGGCCGAATTATCCACAGACCGACAATTCCGTCTCCACCCCACCTTTCGGTAGTTAACTCATTGATAGTTCGCTGAGAATTTGTGCCCGAGGCGGAGCTTAACTTTAACCGGCGGTTAACGACGTTTGGTTAGAGTCTTCCCGAGGGCCACACGTATTTGGGCAACTTGGGGCAATGGCGTACGCGCTGCCGATCGACGACATCCTGCACGATATCGAGCGAATCCCCGACCGACGCGTCTATGGCCGCGTCGCGGCGATCCTTGGCATGCTGGTGGAAATCGCCGGCGTCGATGGCTCGCTCGCCATCGGGGCGCGCTGCGACCTGCTCGACCGCGCCAACCGGCGGATCGGCTGCGAAATCGTGGGTTTCCGGAACGGCCGCGCCCTGGCGCTGGCGTTCGGCGCGCTGGAAGGCGTCGGGCTCGGCAGCAAGGCGATCGTGGTCGAGAACGACCCCGTGGTGCGGCCCAGCCGCGCCTGGCTCGGGCGGGTGGTCAATGCACTGGGCGAGCCGATCGACGGCAAGGGGCCGCTGTCCGCCGGCAAGATCCCGACGCGCATCCGCAACGTTCCGCCCCCGGCGCACGCCCGTGCGCGGGTCGGCGAAAAGATCGATCTCGGCGTGCGCGCCATCAACACCTTCGCGACCTGCTGCCGCGGCCAGCGCATGGGCATCTTCGCCGCCTCCGGCGTCGGCAAGTCGGTGCTGCTGTCGATGATGGCGCGCTACGCCTCGCTCGACGTCAACGTGATCGGCCTGATCGGCGAGCGGGGCCGCGAGGTCCAGGAGTTCATCGTCGACGAGCTTGGCCCCGAGGGCCTGGCGCGCAGCGTCATCGTGGTCGCGACCTCGGATGAATCGCCGCTGATGCGCCGGCAGGCGGCGCAGATGATCATGGCGATCGCCGAATATTTCCGCGACGAGGGCAACGACGTGCTGTGCCTGATGGACAGCGTCACGCGCTTCGCGATGGCGATGCGCGAGATCGGCCTGTCGGTCGGCGAGCCGCCGGCCAGCAAGGGCTATACCCCCTCGACCTTCGCGGAACTGCCGCGCCTGCTGGAGCGCGCCGGACCCGGTATCGCCGGCACCGGCAGCATCACCGGGCTGTTCACCGTGCTGGTCGAAGGCGACGATCACAACGAACCGATCGCCGACGCGGTGCGCGGCATCCTCGACGGCCATATCGTGCTGGAGCGCAACATCGCGGAGCGCGGGCGCTATCCGGCGGTCAACGTGCTGCGCTCGCTCTCGCGCACCATGCCGAACTGCAACACCGACGCGGAGACTGAGATCGTGCGGCGCGCGCGCCAGCATCTGTCGGTCTATGAGGACATGGCGGAACTGATCCGTCTCGGCGCCTATCGCAAGGGCACCGATCCCTCGGTCGACGAGGCGATCCGGCTGTTCGCGCCGATCGAAGGATTCCTCGGCCAGAAGCGGGCCGAGAAGACGGATATCAAGACCGGCTACAACCTGCTGGCCGACATCGTCGGCCTGCCGCATCCCGACGCCGAGCCCAAGGCCAAGGTCGGCAAAGTCGGACCTAAGGTGATCTCGTGAGCGGTCTCGATCAACTGATGCGGCTGCAGCGCTGGACCTTGGACGAGAAGCGCCGCCAGGCCGGCGATCTCGAACTGCTGATCGAGCGGCTGATACAGGACATGACGAAGCTCGATGCCCAGGTCGAGCACGAGATCGAATCCTCGCGCGCCAATGTCGAATTGCAGCGCGCGCTGCCGGGCTATCGCCAGGTGATGAAGGGCCGCCGCGAACGGCTGGACAAGTCGCTGGTCGATTTGCGCGGCGAACTCGAGAAATTGCGCGAGCAGATCACCGAAGCGTTCTCGGAACTGAAAAAGACCGAGCAGACGGTCAAGAACCGCCAGCAGCGCCAGCGGCTCGCCGAACGCCGCAAGGACCAGGCGATCAGCGACGAGGTCGGCCTGCAGCAGCACCGGCGCAAGGGTTGATCGGCGCCTCCTCAGCCCACCGCCATCGACGTCATGTCACTTTGCTTCCCGGGTGAGTTTCGCTAACGTCCCTCCTCGTCCCGAGCTGAGCGAGGTCCGCCATGTCCAACCACCTGAAATTCTACATCAACGGCGCCTGGGTGGATCCGACGACACCGCGCACGCAGGGCGTCGTCAACCCTGCGAATGAAGAGGTCTTTACCACGATCTCGATCGGCTCCGCGGCGGACGTGAACCGCGCGGTCGCGGCGGCCAAGGCCGCATTCCCGAAATTCTCGCAGACCGGCAAGGCCGAGCGCGTCGCGCTCCTGAAGCGCATCATCGAAGCCTATCGCGCGCGGATCGAAGATATCGCCCAGGCGGTCTCTGCCGAGATGGGTGCGCCGATCGCGATGGCGCGCGATAGCCAGGCCGCGGCCGGGCTGGCACATCTGGAATCGACCCTGAAGGCGCTCGAAGCCTTCGAATTCGAGGACCAGCGCAATGGCACCCGCATCGTGCGCGAAGGGATCGGCGTGGTCGGGCTGATCACGCCCTGGAACTGGCCGCTGAACCAGATCGCCTGCAAGGTGGCGCCGGCCATCGCGGCGGGCTGCACCATGCTGCTGAAACCGAGCGAGGTGGCGCCGATCACCGGCATCATCTTCTCCGAGGTGATGCACGCGGCCGGCGTGCCGGCGGGCGTCTACAACATGGTGAGCGGCGATGGCCCGTCGGTCGGCCAGGTCATGTCCAGCCATCCCGACATCGACATGATGTCGTTCACCGGCTCGACCCGCGCCGGCATCCTGGACGCCAAGGCGGCGGCCGACACCGTGAAGCGCGTCAGCCAGGAACTGGGCGGCAAGTCGCCCAACATCATCCTGCGCGACGCCGACCTTGCCTGGGCGGTGCGCAAGGGTGTGCAAAGCTGCTTCAACAACAGCGGCCAATCCTGCAACGCGCCGACCCGCATGCTGGTGCCGCGCGAATTCCAGGCCGAGGCCCTTTCGGTCGCCAAGCAGACCGCGGAAACGCACAAGGTCGGCGATCCCAAGGCCGAGGGCACGATCCTGGGTCCGGTGGTCAGCGACGTACAGTTCAACAAGATCCAGCAACTGATCGAGAGCGGCATTCGCGAAGGCGCAACACTGGTCACCGGCGGCACCGGGCGACCGGAAGGGCTGAACCGGGGCTATTACGTGCGGCCGACCGTGTTCGGCGACGTCCAGCCGGGCATGACCATCGCGCGCGAGGAGATCTTCGGTCCGGTGCTCTCGATCATGCCCTATGACAGCGAGGACCAGGCGATCGAGATCGCCAACGACACGGTCTATGGCCTCTCCGCCAACGTCGAATCAAGGGACCTCGACCACGCGCGAAAGGTGGCGCGCCGGCTGCGCGCCGGGCAAGTCAAGATCAACTATCCCGCCTGGGACACCTTCGCGCCGTTCGGCGGCTACAAGCAGTCCGGCAACGGGCGCGAATACGCCGATTGGGGCATCCACGATTTCCTGGAAACCAAGGGGA
>DASYRS010000022.1:0-3892 GCA_036004205.1 Dongiaceae bacterium | reverse complement strand
GCGCAGAGGATGATGAGATGGTGGGTCATGCCACGCGAGGGCTGTTGAGGCGGGGCGGCTGGGTCGTTGCCGGGAGCCTTGCGCTCGGGCTGGCAATCGGGCTCGCGAGCGCGGCCCGCGCCGACGAAGTCGACGATCTGCGCGCCGAGCTGGAGCAGCTCAAGCAGCAGGTCCTTTATCTGCAGAACCAGATTCCGGGCGCCAGCGCTGGCGGCGGTGGCGGCGGCAATTTCGCCGCCCAGCAACAAGTGCAGTCACAGCAGTTCCAGCAGCAGCTGACCGAGCTCACGGGCCAGATCGAGCGCGTCGAGCTGAAGGTCAACGACGTTGCCGCGCAACTCGAGCGCATGCAGAAGGACACCGAATACCGCCTCGGTGTGCTGGAAGGCGGCGGCACTGCGGGCGCCGCGGGCATGGGACTCATGGCGGGCGCGGGAGACGGCACCATTCCGGCCGGCGACGCAAGCCAGCAGCAACAGGCGCAGCAGCAACAGGCGCAGCAGCAACAGGTCCAGGCACAGGATCAATCCCAGACGCAGGCGCCCACCGGCCAGCCAGGCGTCCTCGGGACCCTGTCGGCGGCGCAGGCGGCGAAACTGCCGCAGGCACCCGCGGGTGCGGCGGAGGCGGCGGCACAGCGGGCGGGCCAGCAGACCGCGATGCCCAATGCCGCCGTCGTCCTGCCGGGCGCGACGCCGCGCGAGCAGTACGAATACGCCACCAACCTGATCCAGCGCGGTCAATACGACCAGGCGGAGATCGCGCTCAAATCCTTCATCCAGCAGCATCCAAAGGACGAGCTGACCGGCAACGCGCAATATTGGCTGGGCGAGACCTATTACGTGCGCAACGACTTCAAGAGCGCGGCGGTCGCCTTCGCCGAGGGTTACCAGAAATATCCCGACAGCCAGAAGGCGGCGGACAATCTGCTGAAGCTCGGTATGGCGCTCGGGCAGCAGGGACAGAAGGAGAATGCCTGCGTCGCCCTGCGCCAGCTTGAGAAGCGCTATCCGGACGCGTCGGCGAACGTGAAGGACCGCGCGGTCCGCGCCAAGAAGAACTATAGCTGCTGAGGCGCGCGCGGCCCGGGGCGGCTACGATCCGATCGGCGGGCCGCAACCCATGCCAGCGATCGACATCGCGGAACTGATGGCCCCGCTCGGCCCCTTCGAGCGGTCACCTGTGATCGCCGTCGCAGTATCGGGCGGGTCGGATTCGCTCGGCCTCGGCCTCATGCTCGCGGAATGGGTGAAAGGACAGGGCGGCCGTCTTTCCATTCTCAGCGTCGATCATGGACTACGCGCGGAAGCAGCGGCCGAATGCGCGCAGGTAGCCGAAATCTTTGCTGCAATTCCAGGCTGTTCAGCTCATGTCCTGCGGTGGGATGGCGAGAAACCGGCACGCGGACTTCAAGCGGCGGCGCGGGCCGCGCGATACGGCCTGATGACCGATTGGTGCCGCGCGCATGGCGTGCTTCATCTCGTGCTTGGCCACACGGCGGACGACCAGTCGGAGACCGTGGCGATGCGCGGGGCTCATGGCAGCGGCGCCATCGGCCTGGCTGGGATGGCGGCGAGCCGCGCGCAGGATGGCGTGCGCTTGCTGCGTCCGCTGCTCTCGGTTCCGCGCTTGGCGATCCGGGAGTGGCTGAAGGCGCGCGGTCGGAGCTGGATCGAAGACCCCAGCAACGAGCTGACGAGGTTCGAGCGGGTGCGCGTCCGCAAGAGCCTCGGGCCGGCGGAGGCCGCGCGCCTGCTCGAACAGGCCCGGCAGTCCGGCCAGGCCCGCGACCGGCTGGAGCGCGGCGCCGCCCGGCTGCTGGCGGAGGCCGGGCAAGTGCATGATGCCGGCTATGTGTCGGTCACCCTCGCGCCTCTGTCGGGGGCCGCGCCCGAATTGCGGGCGACCCTGTTGCGCCAGATGATCCTTGCCGTGGGTGGCGGGGACTATGCACCTGATCTGGATGATCTTCTGTCTTCGCTGGCCAGCCCCGCCGCCCGGACCCTGGGCGGCTGTGTGGTGCAGGGCTTGCGGGGGCGCATCCACCTGTTCCGGGAAGCGGCGGCGGTCGCCGGCCCGGTTCCCGTCGCCCCCGGCTGGACCGGGCGGTGGGACAACCGGTTCAGCCTGGTGGTCGCCGGCGGCCTGGCCCCCCCCACCGGCTGGGCCATCGGGCCCCTGGGCGAGGAGGGGCTGCGGCAGGCCGTGGATAGGTTTGGGGTCCGCCTGAGGCGCCATGCCGTCCCTTTGCCGGCCCGGCTGGCCCTGCCGGCCCTGTGGCACGAGGAACACTTGGCCGCGCAACCGCATTTGAACCTGGGACAAGGGCTTGCGGCCAAGCCCGCACCTCGCCATACCGTGACAACATGCGGCTTTACAGTTGCGGCCGGGCGGCCGCACACTATCTATTCATCAGTGCCGTGCTAGTTTGGAATCGTTGTAGATCGGGGAATAAGCCCTCCGAACATGCGGCCAAATCAACCGGCGTAGTCCAGTTAACGAGGATCAATCGGTGAATTTCGGCAGGAATCTGTGGATCTGGGCGGCGGTCATCGTGCTGCTGTTCGTGCTGTTCGAGATGTTCCAGGGCGGCACCAACCCAGGCAGTGCGTCGGAGCTGTCCTACTCCGAATTCCTCAACAAGGTTCAGGCCGGCGAGGTCAACAACGTCACCATCAAGGGGCCTGAGATCACCTTCCAGACCGGCAACAGCCAATACACCACCTATGCGCCGGACGATCCGAAGCTGATCGAGACCTTGACCGCCAAGGGCGTCGCCATCAAGGCCGGCCCGCAGGAAGAGAAGAACCTGCTGTTCATCGCCCTGGTGCAATGGGCGCCGATCATCCTCATCGTCGCGTTCTGGATCTTTATGCTGCGCCAGATGCAGTCCAACGGCGGCAAGGCCATGGGCTTCGGCAAGTCGCGCGCGCGGCTGCTGACGGAGCGCCAGGGCCGCGTCACGTTCGACGACGTCGCCGGCATCGAGGAAGCCAAGACCGAGTTGGAAGAAATCGTCGACTTCCTCAAGGACCCGCAGAAATTCCAGCGCCTCGGCGGCAAGATTCCCAAAGGCTGCCTGCTGGTAGGCCCTCCGGGCACCGGCAAGACGCTGCTGGCGCGCGCCATCGCGGGCGAAGCCAATGTGCCGTTCTTCACCATCTCCGGCTCCGACTTCGTCGAGATGTTCGTCGGCGTCGGCGCGAGCCGTGTGCGCGACATGTTCGAGCAGGGCAAGAAGAACGCGCCCTGCATCATCTTCATCGACGAAATCGACGCGGTCGGCCGCCATCGCGGCGCCGGCCTCGGCGGCGGCAATGACGAGCGCGAGCAGACCCTCAACCAGCTGCTGGTGGAGATGGACGGCTTCGAGGCCAACGAAGGCGTCATCCTGATCGCGGCGACCAACCGGCCCGACGTGCTCGACCCGGCGCTGCTGCGCCCCGGCCGCTTCGACCGGCAGATCGTGGTGCCCAATCCGGACATCACCGGCCGCGAGCAGATACTGAAGGTGCATATGCGCAAGGTGCCGCTGGCGCCCGACGTCGATGCCCGCACCATCGCGCGCGGCACGCCCGGCTTCTCCGGCGCCGATCTTGCGAACTTGGTGAACGAAGCGGCGCTGATGGCCGCGCGCGCCGGCAAGCGCGTGGTCACCATGTTCGATTTCGAGCAAGCCAAGGACAAGGTCATGATGGGCGCGGAGCGCCGCTCCATGGTCATGACCGAAGAGGAAAAGACCATGACCGCCTATCACGAAGGCGGTCATGCCATCGTCAACATCCACATGGCGGGCAACGACCCGCTGCACAAGGTGACGATCATCCCGCGCGGCCGCGCGCTCGGCGTCACCTGGGCGCTGCCTGAGAAGGACCGTCTCAGCATCACCAAG
>DASYRS010000021.1:0-5973 GCA_036004205.1 Dongiaceae bacterium | reverse complement strand
CCTTCACCGAGCGCGACATGTCGGTGACTTCCTCCGGCCGCTCGTCGATCAGCAGCACGATCAGGTAGCATTCCGGATGGTTGGCGGCGATCGAGTGCGCCAGGTTCTGCAGCATCACGGTCTTGCCCGTGCGCGGCGGGGCGACGATCAGGGCGCGCTGGCCCTTGCCTTGCGGCGCGATCAGGTCGATGACGCGGCTGGTGATGTCCTTGCGGGTCGGATCCTCGTTCTCCAGCTTCAGCCGCTCGTCGGGGTAGAGCGGCGTCAAGTTGTCGAAGTTGATGCGGTGGCGGATCTTCTCCGGCTCGTCGAAATTGATCTTGTTGACCTTGAGCAGCGCGAAGTAGCGCTCGCCGTCCTTCGGGCCGCGGATCTGGCCCTCCACGGTATCGCCGGTGCGCAGGCCGAAGCGCCGCACCTGGCTCGGGCTGACATAGATGTCGTCGGGGCCGGGCAGGTAGTTGGCCTCGGGCGAACGCAGGAAGCCGAACCCGTCGGGCAGCACTTCGAGTACCCCATCGCCCATGATGGCGGTGTCGGTCTCGGCCAGCTGCTTCAGGATCGCGAACATCATGTCCTGCCGGCGGAGCGTGCTGGCGTTCTCGATCTGCATGCTCTCCGCAAATTCGAGCAATTCGGCCGGAGTTTTATGCTTCAGGTCCTGGAGATTCATCGGCGGCGTCGGTTTGTCGGTCTGGGACTTAGGCGTCTGAGAAAGGTCGTTCAAGGGAGGTGCTTTTCGAAATTAATTGGTTGCCGGACACGAAGTTCCGGAGCGACAGGGGCCGCACGGCAAGATCGCCATTCAGGACCTAATTCTAGCCTCGCGCGGGAAACCGATTCTTAAGATGGGTCGGAGGTGACGGCGAGGTCGCGTCAGGCAGGCGGTCTTTAACGGGACCGGTGCCTAAAGAGTTAATGCATTCCCCCCGGCGGGTCAAGTGAAAGATCGGCGCACCTCTAAAAAGCCCGCCCCGATCAAGCGGTTGTGAGGTTTGAGAGAATCCCGGAAAGGTAGCCGGCGTGGACAAGTTCGGGCTGCCACGGGGCGATGTCGATGTCTTTCATCGAGGCGCCGGGGCGTACGCGAGCCGATGATGGCGATCGCGTAAGTCATCCGTACGTGACCATCGGCTATTTGTCTTCTCGTGCGATTGCACGGCGCTGGGTGTGGATCCCGTCCCCACCGCATCCAGCGCCCCCTTTCCACTCCCTGGGTTAGGTTTTCCGTCTAACCTTTTGTGAGGTTTCGGAAAAGCGCAGAAACAGACCGGTCATGGCCGGTGGCGCGTGGCCCGTAGCCGCCGGTGCGTGCTATCGATTGAGGATTGGGGACCAGGATATTCAAGGCGCGCGGACCCGGCGCCCAAGCGGTGTCGGCCAGCGTCGATCCCGGCGTCGATCGTTGAGCGACATGATTCGCTGAGGCTTCGATCTCCGGAGAGGGGAGGACGTAGCATGAATACCAGCCTGGGTTTGCTGCTCGAATTCAAGAAAGCCATCCTGATCGGCGACGGCTCGTTGTGGAGCGCGGTTGCGACCCTGGTCGTCAGCATCGCGGTGCCGCTGCTCATCATCATCGGCAAGCGCGCGGTCAAGCAGATCCGCGCCGACAGCTTCCGGCGCCTCGAGACCAGCTTTGGCAAGCCGGACGAGGACGACACCGAAGAAGACGCGCTCTTGGATCCGACCTTCGATTCCGTGAAGTACAAGTATGTGGACAAGCCGGAACCGGCGGGGGATGACGAGACCAAAGGCTGGAGCGCCGTGCTGCAAGCCGGCCCGCGTTTCTTCGCCTGGCTGATGCCGGTCATCCTCTACAGCTTCAGCGTGGTGGTGTTCGCCGTCATCGTCGCGTTCTTCGTCGATATCCTGTTCGTGAGCGGATGGCTGACCAAGGACGCAAAGGCTTGCGGCGATGCGGTTTCGCAGTGCCTGTCCCTCAGCGGCCGGGTGTTGCTGCTCGGCTTCCAGGAGCCTGGGATGTCGGCGGTCGGGGCCAGCGCAAGCGCGCTCACGTACGCCCACAACAGCGTGGTAATGCTGAGCTTCGCGTTCGCCGGCGCCTATCTGTGGTGCATCCTCTATCTCGTCCGGCGGGTGAACAATTTCGACCTGACGCCGTACTCGTTCCTGCTGTGCGGCATGCGTATCCTGCTGACCCTCTCGATCGCGCTCACCATCCGGCACGCCGTCTTCTCGAACGATCAGCTGCCGGCGGACACCGCGACGCCGATCGTGGCCGAGGCGCCCGCCGCTCTTTCCAATGTTGCGGCACCCGAAGCACCGTCCGCATCCAGCGCCGTGACGACAGCGGCAAGCGAGACACCCCGGTTCAAGGGCGGCACCGGCCCCGGCTGGTATGTCGCGATCATGACGGCCTTCCTGCTCGGCTTCTATCCGCTGGCCGGCCTCAACTACCTGGTCCAGCGCGTGCCGGAGCTCGCCTTGAAGCGGCCGCACCCGGATGCCGGGCTGATGCGCTATGCGCTGCCGCTGGACATGATCGACGGCTTGACGGCGTACGTGCAGTTCCGGCTCGAGGAGCTGGAATATGACGACGTCCAGAACATGGCAACCGCCAACCCGGTCCTGCTCTATGTCGAGACGCCGTACAATATCTTGGAGATCATCGACTGGATCGCCCAGGCCCAGCTCATCACCGCGGTCGGGCCGAAGAAGGTCTCGGAGCTGCGCAAGATCAATGTGCGCACGATCTTCGATCTGGCGCGGATCGGGGACAGCGATCGTTACCGCCGCGCCGCGCTCGATATCCTGGTGGATTCGGCGGCGTTCCGTCAGAGCCTCGCCACCGCCGGCAATGACGAGATCCAGGCCACCTTCAATTGCATGTTCACCAGCATCGCCGACGACCTGCACGTCGTCCGTTTGGCGCGGGTCTGGAACGCCTTCTACAAAGTCTACCAGCGCGGCGAGATGCCGGACATCGCGACCCGCGGCCTGCTCAAGAAGCCGAATGTCGTCCAGCGCCTGCTGGTGCCGTCCACCGATCAGACAGAGCCGTTCGCCCAGCCGACGCAATCGGCGCCGGCCGCGGAGCCCGCGGGCGAGCCGCCGGCGAAGCCCGCGATCCCCGAGCCCAAGGCGGCCTAATACCAACTCGATTTTGCTGCACCCTTTGCTGCAACAAAGGGTGCAGCAAAACGAGTCGGATCAATGCCTTAGTTTACATGCGGCTTGTAGCGGTTCCATTTCTCGAGCCCGGCCCTGGTCGGCTTGACGGTGGTGTAGTGCGTGTTGGCCGGGTAAGGCGTGGCCGCGCCCGCCGCTTGCGCCGCAACAACCGCGGGGCAGAGCTCGTGCTGGCCGGCGATGGCGGCGCAGGTCGCCTCGACCGATTGCAGCGTCTCGCATTCCAGCCGGCCGCTGGCGACCTCCCAGCACATGTAATCGACATCGTCCGCCTTGGCCGCGCCGGCGACCAGCATCAGCAGCAGGGTTGCCAACGCCACCATTGCGCTGGCGACGATCAGGCGGTTGTCGGGGATCGCGGCGGCGCGGCAGCGTGCCGTGCGGCGTGGAACGGACCTGGAAGCAGCCATCTCAACCTCCATCGCGGGCGCTTGCCCATGATGGTTGGTCGGGCCGGCGGGGGCGGCTGTTCAGTCGAACCGGGGGGACTGTGACGCCGCACACCGGGGCGCAGCAAAACGCAGCAATCAGAATGGCTTGACGATCACCAGGATCACGATCGCGATCAGCAGGACTGTCGGTATCTCGTTGATAATCCTGTAGAATTTTGCAGAATGCCGGTTGGCATCCTGGGCGAAGTCGCGGCGCCAGCGCGAGAGGAACCCGTGCAGGCTCGACATCGCGATCACCAGCGCCAGCTTGGCCTGGAACCAGTGCTGGCCCCAGAGATCGCCCTCCCAGGCCATCCACAATCCGAAAATCCAGGCGGCGCTCATCGCGGGATTGATGATGGCGCGCAACAGGCGCCGCTCCATCGTCTTGAAGGTCTCGCTGAGCTCCGAGCCCGGCTTGGCATCGGCGTGATAGACGAACAGCCGCGGCAGATAGAGCATCCCCGCCATCCAGGCGATGACGGAAATGACGTGCAGCGCCTTCAGCCACTCATAGGGGATCATGGTTTGCTCGCTTGGACCTGACGCTGCATCTTCCCCCACCCCAACCCTCCCCGATGTTGGGGGAGGAGGAAAGGCGTTCGCCCCGGAACAAGAATCCCCTCCCCAGAAGGGGGAGGGTTAGGAAGGGGGAAGCCGCACACTCGACCGCGATCATTGTGCGCCCACTTTGCGCACGCAGCGCGGCCAACCGGCACAGGCCGCCTGGCCGCTGCCATCCTGCACGGCTTCATGCCGGACCAGCGCTCGTTTCACCAGCGCCGCCAGCCCGCCGATGAAAGCCGGGTGCGTTCCGACCGCCGGCACCCGCACATAGGCCGGCGCGCCGTTCTTGTCCGCCAGGTGGCGGTATTCGATGTCCAGCTCCACCAAAGTCTCCGAATGCTCCGAGACGAACGCGATCGGGAACACGACCAAGGCTCTGCTGTCCTTGGCCGCTTGCAGGATGACCGCGTCGGTGGCCGGTCCAACCCATTCCAAAGGCCCGACCCGGCTTTGATAGGAGATGACCCAGTCCCCCGCCTGCAGGCCGAGCCGCGCGACCAGCGCCGCCGCGCCGGCTTCGACCTGCGCAACATAGGGGTCGCCGTCATCGACGATCTTCTTGGGCAGGCCGTGGGCGGAGAGCACCACCAGGGGCCGCGCCTGCGGCGCCTCCGCCTTGGAGCGGGCGATGCCTTGGGCAACCAGCTCCGCGGCCGCCGCGATGAAGCCGGGCTCGGTCGGGAAGCAGCAGATGAGATGCTGCGGCGCGGTGAGGCCCTGGCGCGCCGCCTCGTCCCGCCACAGCTGGTATGACGATGCGGTGGTTGTGGTGGAGAATTGCGGATAGAGCGGCAGCAGGATGATGCGGTCCGGCGCATAGGCCTTCACCGCGGCCACAATCTCCGCCGTCATCGGATGCCAATAACGCATGGCGATGAAGGCCTTCGCTTCGCCGCCCAGCGCCTGCTCCAATGCGCGCGCCTGCGCCTCCGTATTGGGCAGGATCGGCGAGCGGTTGCCCATCTGCGCATAGATATGCCGCGCGATCGGCGTGCGCCGCCAGGCGATCCATGCTGCGATCATGCTGCGCAGCAAGGACGGCACCCGGATGATCGCCGGATCGTTGAACAGGTTGAACAAAAACGGCCGCACGGCGCCGAGGGAATCCGGCCCGCCGAGATTGAACAGCACGATCGCGGTGCGGCTCATGCGGCCAGCCCGCACTGGTTTGTTCGAGGAGTCACCCTCACCCCTCACGCACCAGCTTCACCAGCTCCGCCACATGCTCCGGCGGTGTCTCCGGCACGATGCCGTGGCCGAGATTGAAGATGAACGGGCCGTCGCTCAGCCGGTTGAGGATGCGCGCGACGGCAGCTTTCATGCTCCGGCCGCCGGCGACGAGCAGCTGCGGGTCGAGATTGCCCTGAAGGCAGGCGAGCGATTGCAACCGGTCCCGCGCCCATTCGAGCGGAACTCCCGGATCGAGCGCCAGGCCCTCGGCCGCTTTCGGATCGGCGTATTTCTCGATCGCGAAATCGAGATAGCCAGCCCCGACACCACGCGGAAACAGGATGATCGGCACGTCGGGATGGACGGCGTGGACATTGGCCACGATCTGGCGCAGCGGCGCCAGGCTGAAATGCCGCATGTCCGAGTGCGAGAGCGCGCCAGCCCAGGAATCGAACAGCTGCAGGACTTCCGCGCCGGCTTCAACCTGACGGATCAGATACTGGCTGGTCGCCTCGACCAACAGCCTGATGAGCGCGGCAAAGTCCGTGACCCGCCCATACATCCACGCTTTCGCCTTGGCGAAGTCGCGGCTCGAGCCGCCCTCGATCATGTAGGAAGCAACTGTCCAGGGCGCGCCGGCGAAACCGATCAA
>DASYRS010000020.1:0-6804 GCA_036004205.1 Dongiaceae bacterium | reverse complement strand
CTTGGCCCGCCCGCTGAGGAACGACAGCTCGATGATGCAGGCGGCGCCGACCACATCGGCGCCGACCTTGCGCAGCAGTGAGATCGCCGCCTGCAAGGTCCCGCCGGTCGCCAGCAAATCGTCCAGCACGACCACGCGCTGGCCCTTCTTGATCGCGTCGGCCTGGATCTCCACCGTGTCGGTGCCGTATTCCAGGTCATAGTGGTGCTGGATCACATCGCCCGGCAGCTTGCCGCGCTTGCGCACCATCACGAAGCCGCAGCCCATCAGATAGGACAGCGGCGCTGCCACCAGGAAGCCGCGCGATTCGATGCCGACCAGCAGGTCGGGCTCCAGCGGGGTGATGGCGGTCACCAGGCGGTTGACCGTCTCCTTCCAGGCCGGCCCGTGCGCCAGCAGGGTGGAGATGTCGTAGAACAGGATGCCCTTCTTCGGGAAATCCGGGACGTGGCGGATATGGGCCTTGAGATCCATGGGGACACCTGGCGGCTGGAGTGCGACGCGGCGCCCTAGATATCAGCCCGTGCCGTGATTGAAAAGCCGGGCGGGGCCTTGCTCTCCAGCCGCATTCTGCCTAAGCATCGCGCCATTCGGTCCGCTCTCCGGGCCGGCTGGGGGACGGGCATGGCCACGCGCAAGTCGCACAAGATCGACCGGATCGACCTCAAGATCCTGAGCGCCCTGCAGGAGCAGGGCCGCATGAGCAACCTGGAGCTGGCGACCAAGGCGGGGTTGTCCGCCAGCCCCAGCCACTCGCGCCACCGGGCGCTGGAGCGCAGCAAGGTGATCCAGGGCTACCGCGCCGATATCGACCTCGCCAAGCTCACCGACTATGTCGAGATCCTGTCTTTCGTCACCCTGCACAAGCACGGCCGCACCCAGCAGGGCGCCTTCGAGCGCCTGATCGAGCGCACGCCCCAGGCCATCGCCTGCTACCAGATCTCCGGCAATTTCGACTACATCGTCCACTTCGTCTGCCGCTCGGTCGGCGACTATGTGGAGTTGCACCACAGCCTGATCGAGGAGGAGCCGAACATCGCCTCCGTCACCACCAACGTCATCATGGCGGAGACCAAGAAGTTCGCCGGCTACCCCTTGAAGGAGCTGATCGAGCCGGTCGAGCAGGCCAAGGAGTAGGCGAATGTTCTTTTGGCGGCGTCGCCCCCGAATCCACTACTACGCCCCGGCGTGGAACGAAGAGCTGATGCTGCCGTTCCTGTTCAGGCACTACGCGCCGTGGGTCGAGCGCTTCATCATTTATGACAGCGATTCCACCGACGGCTCGGTGGAGTTGTTGCGCCGGACTCCGAACGTCGAGATACGCAAGGTCCCTTGGGTGCATCCCGATTCCATGGTGGCAACGCTGCAGGCGCTACACAATTCGTGCTGGAAGGAGAGCCGTGGCGCCGCGGACTGGGTGATCGTCGCCGATATCGATGAGTTCCTGTATCACCCGGATTTCTTGGGATACCTCCGGCGATCCCGGAAGCGCGGCGTCACCTGCATACCCGCCCTCGGCTACGAGATGGTATCCGAGCGCTTCCCCGGACCCGATGAGACGCTGACATCCACCGTCCGCCGGGGCGTACCGCACCACATGATGAGCAAGCTGCGACTGTTCGATCCGAACGCGGTGGAGGAAACAAACTTCGGCCCCGGCGGCCATGTGGCTGCACCGACCGGCCGCATTGTCTATCCGAGGAAGGACAGGCTGCTCCAGCTGCACTACAAGTCGCTCGGTGTCGATTACTTGGCTCGACGCAACGCCATGATGGAGACCACGCGGCGCTCGCGCGACATTGAAAGGAACTGGAGCCACCACTACCGCACGCCGGTGGCGGATATTGAAGCCGGCATCAAGAGTTCGCTCGCCATTTCCATCGACGTTATCGCGGCTGGCGAAGCGGCCTGGCGGAACCATAAGCAACCGCGCTGGTGGCGCCGCAAGAATCGGCCGAGGCAGCCGGCGTAGCGTAGCGCAACGTGGTACTGCCTGCCGGTCCCTCGGGACCCAAAAATTCTGCTGTGCCACCCCAGTTTAGTGACAAATTCTAAACCTCTGCCCGCATATTCTTGAGCAAGCCAACACGGCAATCGCCGCAAGGGGCGCACCGCCGACTGGGTCAAGGTCGGGCTGCAGCACCCTCTGCGGCGTTTTCTATTTTGGCGAATGCCCTATGGCCGCTCAGGGGTGGCGGCCACGGAGGAAACGAAGAAAATGACCGTCAAAGTCGAGCAGTTCCTGAACGAGCGACGTCCCGCCACCCCGTGCCTGGTGGTCGACCTGGACGTGGTGGCGGAAAAGTATCGCGCGCTGAACAGCGCCCTGCCGCTGGCTGAAGTGTTCTATGCCGTGAAGGCCAACCCGGCGCAGGAAGTCCTCAGCCGCCTGGCCGACCAGGGCGCCAGCTTCGACACCGCCTCGGCGGGCGAGATCGCGCAGGTGCTCTCCCTCGGCGTGGCGCCGGAGCGGATCTCCTTCGGCAACACCATCAAGAAGCAGTCCGACATCGCCTGGGCCCATGCCCGCGGCGTGAAGCTCTATGCCTTTGACAGCAAGGCGGAGCTGGAAAAGCTCGCCGCTGCCGCGCCCGGTGCGCAGGTGTTCTGCCGCATCCTGATCGACGGCGAAGGCGCCCTCTGGCCGCTGAACCGCAAGTTCGGCTGCGCCCCCAAGATGGCCGCTGATCTCCTCGTCCAGGCGCGCCAACTCGGGCTCGAGCCGTACGGCGTCTCGTTCCATGTCGGCTCGCAGCAGATGCAACCGGGCCAGTGGGATGCCGCCGTCGCCTCGGTGAAAAAGGTGTTCAAGCAGGTGGCGAAGGCCGGCATCGAGCTCAAGATGATCGATCTCGGCGGCGGCTTCCCGGCGCGCTACAACGCGCCGGTCGATGCGATCGGCGCCTATGGCAACGCCATCATGAACGCCATGACCAAGCACTTCGGCAACGATCTGCCGCGCATGATCGTGGAGCCCGGCCGCTACATGGTGGGCGATGCCGGCGTGCTGGAGGCCGAGGTCGTGCTGATCTCGACCAAGAGCTATGGCGAGGACCGCCGCTGGGTCTATCTCGACATCGGCCGTTTCGGCGGCTTGGCCGAGGTGGAGGGCGAAGGCATCCGCTATCGCATCCGCCCGGTGCGCGAGATGGGTGCGGATGAGGGGCCGGTGGTCCTGGCAGGTCCGACCTGCGATTCCGCCGATATCCTCTATGACAAGGCGAACTACCAGATGCCGCGCGATCTGAAGATCGGCGACCGCGTTCGCATCTTCTCGACCGGCGCTTACACGACCACCTACTCGGCCGTGAACTTCAACGGCTTCGAGCCGCTGAAGGCCTATTACATCTGATGGCGAGGCGATGCGGTTCACAGCCGCATCGCCTAGTCGACCTTCACCGCCTCCAGTGCCTGGCGGATGCAAGCCCAATCCTGCTCAAGGCCGCTCATCAAACGTTGTCTCGCAGTCGGCCATCTGACGAGCAGCAGGGCGGCGCGCGCAGTGCCCCAGCACTTGTCGGCGCCAACCACGCAGGCGATGGTCCGCAATCCCGACGATGAATTGCGCGGCACGAACATCTCCGTGCCGGATGTATCCGCGCCTGCGTCAAATCTCAGATAGTCGGGATAGTCCGATCCCCGGGCAGGATGCTCGGAAGAGGGTCGCGGCGCCTTGGCGGACTGCCATTGTTCTACGCGAACCCGCGACGACGGCAGGCGCGATACACACTCTGCATCGCCATCAAAATGCGCCAGTTCCAGCTCTGCCCAGCGTGCGCCTTGCTGGGCGAAGACGGCGTCTTTCGGGACCGACAGGCACGCCGCCCTCGTTGTGCCATCCCCGATCTTGATCGCGACATTCCCCAGTGGCCACCATCCGGCAGCGCACGGCATCGCAAATTCGGGCAACCGATCGGGCGATCGGTGCGCGGCCTCGCTGACCCAGAACGCGATCAGGAAGAGAGCGACGGCCAACACTCGGCCACCCCAGCGCCACCAGCGCGATCGTGGCGCCGTCTTGGTTGGCGGAGCGTCTGCGGTCGGTGGCGACGAACTCATGCAATATTTGGTCCCATGGACGTGTCAATCCCGCAATCTGTATTTCGCACCCCATTGCGCCCGCCCATCGAGTGCCTACATGGCATAAAGGGCCGCCCGCTGGGCGCGGTTCCTGAGGGGCTGTGCCATTTCCCGGAGTCAATTATGAAGAAGACGGTTACATATATCCTGGTCGCCGACGGCGCCCGGGCGCGCCTCTACGTCAATCAGGGCGTCGGCAAGGGCCTCCAGCCGGTATCGGGCGCGACCCACAAGGCGGACTTGCACCATCACGACCGGGATATCCTGACCGACAAGCCCGGCCGCGCCTACAACAGCGTCGGCACCGGCCGCTCGGCGATCGAGCCGCACACCGAGTGGCACCGCTTCGAGAAGCACAAATTCGCCCGCGAGATGGCAAAGGTCCTGGATGCCGCCGCCGCCAGCAAGTCGTTCGACCGCCTGATCCTGGTGGCGCCGCCCGCCACCCTCGGCGACCTCCGGATGGAATTGGGCGACGCGACCCGCAAGATGGTGACGGCCGAGCTGGCGAAGGACCTCACCCGCCATGCCGAGCAGGAACTGCCGCAGCATCTGGGCGGCGTGCTGGCGGTGTAGGCGGCCGTCAGAACCGGTAGGGGATCAGTTCCTCGGCCGCCTTGCTGTCCCACGGCAAATCCCAGGCGTCCGGTTCGTCGTACTGGTAGGCGCTGGTCGGCATGTTGATGACGATCGCCTCGTCGGTCCCGATATTCTTCCAGCCGTGATAGAGGTTGGGCGGCACGACCACGAGTCCCGGATTGCGGTCGCTCAGCGTGAACTCGTTGACGAACCCGTAGGTCGGCGAGTCCGTGCGACCATCATAGACCGCGATCTTGACGAGGCCGCGCGCCACGAACAGGCGATCCGTGCTGTGCCGATGCAGGCCCCACGCCCGATGCCGGCCCGGCAACGTCGTGGTCATGTGGACCTGAACCACCGCTTCGTCCAGGACCTCCCACCCTTTCCGCGCGATCTCGATCACGTGGCCGTCTTCGTGCGGAACCGGCCGCGTCAGCCGTATCTTGAGGCCGTCGATCAGCTCCACCCGCAGGGCGCCGCTCGAATCGACAGCGGAATGCTTCGCCACCAGCAGGTTATGGCCCTTGATAGTCGGCGGCACGGAGGTACTCATCGGGGATATCCTTTCGGCAAAAAATGACTCTCTCCGGCCCCTGGGCGCAATCCGCAATGGTTGTTGCGACTGGCGTAACGCCAACATTACACTGCGGTCGCCTTTTTGAGAGGGGCATTTCTCGGCCAGATGACCGACCAACCCGGCTGGATCAAACTTGCGCAAGGGCGCAGTGGCGCTGTGCTGCAGGCAGGCGGTGCCTGGACGGTCGAATACGTGACCGACCTGGACCGGCAGGTCGAATCCCTGCCCAAGGAGGCCGCTCCCAGCGCCCTGGACCTGACCGAGATCAAGGCCATCGACACGGCCGGCGCCTGGCTGCTCGCGCGCGCGAGCGGCCAGGGCGAGAGCCAGGAGGTTCCCTGGCAGAACCTGCCGCCCGAGTTCCAGCCGCTGGCGGAGCGGGTCCTCACCGCCGGGCCCAAGGTCATTCCGGACCGGCCAAAGCCGAGGACCGCGCTCGATTGGGTCGCGGAAGTCGGAGCCGGAGTCGAGGCGAACTGGACCCAGACGCTGGACCTGATCGCCTTCTTCGGCGCGTTCGTGCTGGCGACCGGGCGCGTCATCGCGAATCCGCGGCGTTTCCGCTGGGTGCCGCTGCTGGTCCATATCGAGCAGACCGGTCTCAACGCCCTGCCGATCGTCGGCCTGATCTCGTTCCTGGTTGGCGTCGTCCTCGCTTATCAGGGCGCCGACCAGCTACGACAATTCAATGCCCAGTTCCTGACCGTCAACATGGTCGGCATCTCGGTCCTGCGCGAGATGGGCATCCTCCTGACGGCGATCGTGGTCGCCGGCCGCTCCGGCTCGGCCTTTACCGCGCAGATCGGCACCATGCAGGTCAGCGAAGAGGTGGATGCGCTCCGCACTATGGGCCTCGACCCCATGGAGGTGCTGGCGATCCCGCGCATCGCCGCGCTGATCATCACCCTGCCGATCCTGACCTTCTTCGCGGACCTCATGGGGTTGCTGGGCGGCGGGGTCATGTGCGTGCTGCTGATCGACATGACCTTCGGCCAATATGTCGGCCGCTTGAACGACGTGGTGACCGCGACGCAGTTCTGGGTCGGCATGGTGAAGGCGCCGGTCTTCGCGATTCTCATTGCACTGGTGGGCTGCTTCGAAGGCCTGCGCGTGACTGGCAGCGCGGAGAGCGTCGGTACCATGACCACGCGCGCGGTGGTGGAGGGCATCTTCCTCGTCATCATCTTCGACGCTCTGTTCTCCATCCTGTTCTCGATCTTGAGCATCTGAATGGCCGAGCGAAGCGAAACTCTAACCGACAGGCGAAGCGCAAACGTCATCGAGATCCGTGGCCTGGTGAACCGCTTCGGCGAGCAGGTATTGCATGACGGGCTCGATCTCGACGTGCGCCGCGGCGAAGTGCTGGGCGTGGTCGGCGGCTCCGGTTCCGGCAAGTCGGTCTTGCTGCGCACCATCATCGGCCTCAACCGCCCGGCGGAAGGCGATATCCGGGTGCTCGGCCAACTGACGCGCGAGCTGGATGACGAGGCGCTGCGGCGCCTGCAGACGCGCTGGGGCGTCCTGTTCCAGAACGGCGCGCTGTTCTCGTCGCTCACGGTCGCCGAGAA
>DASYRS010000019.1:0-2300 GCA_036004205.1 Dongiaceae bacterium | reverse complement strand
GAACAGATCGCCGGTGACGGGGCGCGCATTGGGCACCAGTTTCAGGATCTGCCGGCGCACCTCGGCGATCGCCGTCGAGCCGCCGGTCAGGAACACCGACTGGATGTCGCTTCCCTTCACGTCGGCCGCCTGCAGGCAGATCTCGATGGCATGGGTGATGCGGAGCGCATCCTCGTGCACCGCTTTGTCCAGATCGTTGGCCGTCACCGGCGCCTCGATCGGCTCGCGCAGCGGGATCTTCAGCATCACCGAGCGCCGCTCCGACAGCGCGATCTTCGCCGCCTCCACCTCCGAAGCGATATGGTGGCCCTTGCGGTCGACCAGCACATCGATCAGGCGCTGGATCAGCTCCGGCTCCTCCGCGGTCGGCAAGGCCTGCCGCAGGTAGTTGAGATTGCTCGGCGTGTAGATCGATGGGATCAGGTGCCAGGTCGCGAGGTCGTGGTAGATGTGGCGCGGCATCGGCAGGCGCTTCTCGCCGACGAAGGTGTGATAGCCGAGATGGGGCATGACCTGCGCGATGCTGAGGCGCCGGTCGAAATCGGTGCCGCCGATATGCACGCCGGTTCGGGCAAGGATATCCTGCGACCGGTCGGCATGGCGCGCCCGGTCCGGCGACAGCCGCGCCACCACGAAGTCGGAAGTGCCGCCGCCGAGGTCGACGATCAGCGACAGCTCCTCGCGATCCAGATCCTGTTCGTAAGCCAGCGCCGCCGCCACCGGCTCGAACTGGGTTTCGACGTGGCGGAAGCCCTGCGCCTTGGCGATGCCGACCAGCTCGCTCTCCGCCCGCCGATCGGCCTCATCGTCATGATCCACGAACCGCACCGGCCGACCGAGTACGACGCTGTCGACGGCACGGCCGGTTTCGTGCTCCACCAGCGATTTGAGGTGGCGCATGAACAGCGCGATGATGTCGCGCAGCGCCACGCGCTTGCGTTGGATCAGCGTCGTCTCGTCGATCAGCGTGGAACCGAGCACGCTTTTCAGCGAGCGCAGCAACCGCCCTTCCGTCCCTTCGATGTAGTGTCTGATGCCGTCGCGGCCGAATCGCGCCTTGTGCGCCTCGTAATCGTAGAAGATCGCGCTGGGCAAAGTGATGCTGTCGCCCTCCAGCTTGCACAACCTGAAGCCGTTACCGGCCGTGATGCCGATGGTCGAGTTCGAGGTGCCGAAATCGAGCCCGCAATAGCCCGCTTGTTTGGTCGATCTGGTCAAAACGTCACCATGAACGTCACGATAGGAGCTGCCATAGCGGCCTTGCCAGCAGCGACAGGCCGCCAACGAGCACGATGGTCTCCAGCAACCGCGTGTGCAGCCGCACCGACGTGCGGCGCAGGATCCAGCGCGCCGCGTAATTGCCCGGCACCGTGCATGCGCCGATCACCAAGCCGATCGCCAGCAGCCCGAGCGGCAGTCCGCCAAGCTGATTGAAGATCGCCGCCTTGGTCAGGTTGACGGCGATCGAGATCGACGCGTCGGTCGCCAGGAACGCCTCCCCCACCAGGCCCGCCCCCAGCAGCACCGGCACCATCAGCATCCCGGCGCCCGGCGTGGTGCCGGAAATGATCCCGAAGCAACCGCTCGCCACCGACAGGCCGGCCGGCCCCAGCCGGATCTGGCGCCGCGCGAAGAAGCGCCCGACCGGGATTGACAACAGCAGAAAGCTGCCGAGCACGATCGAAATCATGTCCGCGGGCATGCCGAGGTAGATCGACGTGCCGAGCACGACGGCCGGTACGATGGTGATGAGCACGAGACCGATCAATTTCAGATTCGCATGTTTCCGATAGAGCAACAGGCGATGAACGTTGGTGATCAGCATGGCGAAACTCAACACCGGCACCACATGCTCCACGCCGAGGATCGGAGCCAGGATCGGCGGTAGCAGCAATCCGCCGCCGAACCCCGTCATTCCGCTGCACGTTCCCGCGACAAAGGCCGCGACGCCGACGATGACAAAGTCGAAGAGCGAAATATCGCCGAGCGCAAACTCCATGCATCGGGTTCCGTGCCTAAGCCGCCTCCGCCCGCGCGCGGCGACGATCGACATACCAGGTCCGCACCAGCGAACCCATGACGAACATCGCGGCGAGCGCCAGCATGCCCGCGGAAATCGGATCCCGGAAAAAGGTCGTGTAGTCGTTGCTGGACATCAGCAAGGCGCGGCGGAAGCTGGATTCCAGCATGTAGCCGAGGATCGTGCCAAGCACCAGCGGCAGGAACGGGAACTTGAAGTATTTGAGGCCGTATCCCAGGATCGCCGCGAGCAGCGCCATGCCGATGTCGAATGAATCGTT